>CAZTRG010000049.1:0-16914 GCA_964615885.1 uncultured Planctomycetia bacterium
TACTGGGATCACCGAGGGCTTCGGAGATCAGCCCGAGAGCAGCACCTCCGGCGCTGCCCGCGGAGAAGCGCCACTCGAGCTCCTCGATTTTCTCCACCAGGGCCCTGTTCACCTCCGGAGGCTTGTCCCTGGAGGAACAGGCCAGCAGGAACACCACCAGGATCACCCCTGCCCCTCCTGCCCACCTCTGCATCCCTGGCTTAGCTGGCACCTCTTCACTCCCCCGGCAGGGTGTCTGCCTTGCCCCGCCTGATAATTTCTATGTCCGAGGCCGCATAGAATTTCCCCTGCCCGATCCCGGGGCATTCCCCGGCGATCTCGTCCCAGGCTCTCTGGCTCTTGAGATGGCTCCTCCAGAATGGAAAGGTCCTGCATTGAACAGGCCTGGCCGGGTAAACCGTGCAGCCCTTGTCGAAAAAGATACAGTCACCACCGGGTTTCTCCAGGAGGGAATAGCGCCGGCCCACCTTGCGCAGATAGCGCTCACCGAACTTTCCGGGTGAGAGCCCGAGGAACTTTGCAAGCTCCTCAATTTCTTCCTGTTCAACCCATACGTAGCCGGGAGCACCGGTACAGCAGTCTCCGCAACGTGTACAGGAAAAGCTCAAACCTTCGCGATACCACGGTTTTGACGACATGAATAAAATGTGTAGCCTTCCAGGGCAGCCCTGTCAATGCTGCAGACTGAACCCGGTCCCCTGCCGGGGACCTGTTCTGCCCGGCGAATCCCTTCCCTAGTCCTCTAGTTTTTCACTATAATCCCCGCGGTATGGACCGCTTAAGCACAGGAATCACTGTCATCCTGACCTGCCTGGCCTCAACAGGCTGTGTTCAGCGCATCCTGCAGGTTGAATCTGAGCCGCCCGGCGCTTCCGTGCACATCAACGGAGAAGCCGCCGGTAAAACTCCCCTCGAACACCCTTTTGATTTTTACGGCGAATTCGAGATTGTGCTCCGCCTCGATGACCATCGATCGAAACGTATCATCCACGAGGCCTCGGCCCCCTGGCACGCGTACTTCCCGGTGGACCTGGTCGTGGAGTTTCTTCTTCCGATCTTCCCCATCCGTGACGTGCACCGGGTAGAGACAAGGCTTGAAAAGACCGGAAAGATCGACGAGGCCCTGCGCAAAGATCTCGATGCCAGGGTGAAAGCCGAGACCGGGCAGAAACCCGGAAATTAACAGACCAGGTGAAAGAGAAGGGGAATCCGGCTCTAGCGGGAAACCGGAGCCAGCCCCCTGCATTCGATGTTCTCAAAGACCATCCACCCCCTGAAGTGGTACAGGGACAAGAAGGCCACCATCGTCGGCCTGGGGGCCTTCGGAGGCGGTGCGGGTGTTACCCGGTTCCTGCACTCACTCGGTGCGCGACTGACCGTTACGGATCTCAAGACAGCCGGAGAGCTGGAGGAGCAGGTCGCCTCCCTCGACGGACTCGGCATCGACTGGGTGCTGGGAGAGCACAGGGAAGAGGACCTGCTTGAAGCCGACCTGGTCGTGTTCAATCCTGCCGTTCCACGCGACATCCCCCTGGTACAAAAGTGCCTCGACGCCGGGGTGCCCCTTGAAACCGAGATGAACCTCTTCTTCAAATACTGCAGGGGAAAAATCTGTGGTATCACCGGTTCAAACGGAAAGACCACAACCGCCAGCCTGGTGGCTGCCATGGCACGCCAGCGCTGGCCCCAGCTGCTCCTGGGCGGCAACATCGGCTATTCCCTGCTCCCGGAAGTAGAGAGCATCGGGGAGGATGAATGGGTCGTCCTGGAGCTCTCGAGCTTCCAGCTTGCCGATCTCTCCTGCCTCCAGAGGCGCCCGGAGATCTCCCTCATCACCAACCTCTCAGAGAATCACCTCGACTGGCACAAAAGCTATGACAATTACCTCTCCGCCAAGCGGGAGATCCTCGCCCCCGCGCCCCCTCCCGGGCTTGCTGTCCTCAATCTCTTTGACGCAACCCTCGCCGACTGGGCGAAAGAAAGCCCCAGGAAAATAGCGGGCATAGCGGCCGGCATTGAAGACGAGCTGGGAATCGCGGTTGATCACGAATCCGGCAAGGTCAGCACCCTCAGTGATGGCAGGGAGATGCTGCTCTTTTGCCGGGAGGATCTGCAGATCCGCGGGGACTTCAACCTCCTCAATGCTGCTACCGCTGCTGCGGCGGCGTCCGGGATGGGAGTCAACCCGGCTGAGATCCTCGCAGGGGTCCGCTCCTTCACCGGGGTCGAGCACCGCCTGCAGTCACTGGGAAGCTACGAAGGTGTGGAGTATTTCAACGACTCCATCGCCACCACCCAGGAGTCCACCATCGTCGCCCTGGAGAGCCTGGGCCCGAATGTAATCCTCATCTGCGGCGGCAGCAGCAAGGGCTGCGGCTTCAGCGACCTGGCAGAGGTTGCCGCCGGCAAAGCCAGGCACCTGGTGCTGATCGGAGAAACGGCCGGCGAAATAGAGGCCGCGCTGCTGGAGCGGAAGGAAAGCTCCCCCACCATCACCCATGCCTCCGACCTCGCTGCCGCTGTCGAGGCGGCCATCGGGCTGGCGAGGGCCGGTGACCGCGTTCTCCTCTCTCCGGCCTGCCCCAGCTATGACCAGTTCCGTAACTTTGAGGAGCGAGGAAGAACATTCTGCGAACTCATCAGCAGAAGATTCGGTTAATTAAGCCTCTCAAGTGCTGAATCCCGCGCTTGCAGCAGTTAAAATGGGGAACCCAGTCGAGTAGAAAAATGCAGGAGACTACATGAAAATCTTCAGATACCTGACCCCGGCAGCAATCCTGGTCGCTGTGGCCGTTCTCACTGTCCATGCAACGCTCACCATCGAGAATACCGGGCCGGGCCTTGCCGGCGTGATCATGGGAAAATCTGCCGCCGCCCAGGAAAAAAAACACGGCGGGGACATCGTCTTCGAGACCAAGAAGAACAAACAGAATCTCCAGCATTCGCTCTTCTCCCACCAGCTGCATATCGATGCCGGCTCGACCTGCAATGATTGCCACAACGACAAGGTGTTCAAAAAAGAGCGCAAGCTCGGCAACAACAAGTTCACCATGAAGGACATCATGGCCGGCAAGGCCTGTGGCGCCTGTCACAACGGCCGTACCCAGGTCAAGGGCAAGGCTGTCTTCCACCCCAAGAACAACTGCAAGCGCTGCCATTCGGCAAAGTTTCGCAAGAGACGCCGCTGAGCTGAAACCGTACAGGATCTGGGCGTCCGTACCACTTCACGCACCTGCTGACCGGCTCTCGTCACTCTGCAGATGTGCTCTTATCCCTTGCCGGTAAAGCAGTTGGGGGAACAACCCCTGGTCGGCACGGGACTTGAATAGACATCTCTTGAAAGCGAAACAATAAAACAAAGAGGAGCGAGGCGGCACCAGCCCCCATTTCAAACAGCCAGGCTCTCCCCAACTCAGCCAGGCCCCCCTGCGCGACCGACTGACGCGTCTCGAAATGACCCGACCAAGTAACAACCCTTCCGTTCTCCCCGGGCCGCTTCGCTCCTCCCTCCCTTTCCTTCAGCCAGTTCAGCAGCAGCCGAGGTAAATCAAGGAATGCAACAGGACCCCCTTCCCGCAGGACAAAGCAGGGTTTTCATCATCGGCTTCGAGAACTTCTCCTTTTACTTCCTCCCAAGGAGATCCCGGATCGTATCCCGCCGCACAGCCGCCGCCCTGGACCAGCCCGCAGATGCAGGACAGCCCGCTGCGGGAGAAGACCTCGCAGCTCCAAGCCCACCCCCGGGCCAGTAAACCTGTCAATCCCCGGTGTCCGCAGCAGCATCCCCGTTAGCCGAAGCTGCGGCGTGGATACCGTACTTGCGCAGACGGCGGTAGAGAGCCTTGCGCGTAATGCTCAGCCAATTGGCAGCACGAGACTTGTTGCCGCCAAATCGTTTGAGGGCCGACTCGATGGCCTCGCGCTCAACCTCGTTGATAATTCTCTCCAGGGAATTGCGGGAGTCACTCTCTGAAAGCCCCTGGCGGCTGGGGTCTCGCAGGTCAGCAGAGAGACCATCGAGCGAAATCTTCCCGTCTCCCAGGGTCGCCAGGCGGCGCATCTCATTCTCCAGCTCCCGCACATTGCCGGGCCAGTGGTGCCTGGCCAGGTGCTCAGAAACGCCCTCGCTAAGTACGGGCACCCGGGCATCTCCTGAGTGGCGGCTGAAGAGGATCCCTGCCAATGCAGGAATGTCCTCCCAGCGCTCTCTCAGAGGCGGAAGCTCGAGGGACAGTCCCTTCATCCTGTAATAGAGGTCCTGCCTGAACTCCCCCGTTCTGACCCTGCGCTCAAGCTCAACACCCGAGGCAGCGATCAGCCTGATATCTACCACAAGGGTTTTCTTGCCGCCCAGCGGCCGCACCCTTCCATCCTCCAGGACACGCAGCAGCCTGGTCTGCATATCCAGGCTCATATCCTCGATATTGTCGATGAAGAAGGTGCCCCCATCAGCCTGGGCGAGAAGCCCGACTCGCTCTGAATCCGCGCCGGTGAAGGCTCCCTTGTCATGCCCCATCAGCTCGCTCTCAATAAGAGAGTCAGGAATCGTCCCGCAGCCGAGCGTGACGAAGGGCTCTCCAGCCCGGGCCGAGGCCTGGTGAATGGCCCTGGCCAGGATCGTTTTACCGGTACCGGACTCCCCCAGGACCATGACAGGAATCGAGGAATCACTCACATTGCGGATCGTATCAAAGAGATCCAGCATATCGGGATTGGCAGAGTTCAATCCGTAGAACTCTTCCAGGTCTTCTGCAAACTTCCTCCTGGAGGTAACCACGGGTCCCTGGGCGGCTGCAGGCGAAGGAGCCTCTGCAGCCGCAGGAGGTTTCTCACCCCGGCTTCGAAGGCGCCGCAGCTCATCGGACTGTGAGCTGAACACAGCAGCTACGCTGGCAAGCGCCGCCCAGTCGACCAGGGGGTCCTGGTCGGCTTCGGGCTCATCAAGGGTAATAAACCTGTGGTCTATATAGATCCCGCCGACAACCTGCTCTCCGGAACAGATTGGGCAGATCCGGATCGACAGGGGTGATTTCAATCCCTCCCTGGAATCCTCGGTGCGGAAGCGCCTGTCGGTCCTGGCATCATCCACTGCCCATCGGCCACCTGCTTCCAGCATCCTGCTGATGGCAAAGTGGCTCATCCTCCTGAGGGGATTATCGATATCTTCCCGGTCCCTGTTGCGTGCAACCGGAACCTGGAAGCCCCCGGGGCTCACCAGCAGGAACACGAAGGCCCGCTCAGCCTCGGTTGCAGCGATCACCGAGTCGAGAATCTCCGCATAGATTTTGCGACTAGAGGATCCGCTACTGAGTCCTGAGAGAATCGCCAGGAAACGTTCATCGGATTTTCCATCTTCCCGAGCCATATAGTTCATCCTACCACCCACAAAGGGGCATTGGGTAATCTTCCGGCCACCCGCAGAAACCGGGGCAGCTCACCCGCCAATGATCTTCCGGGAAAGGACCTCAGCGAACCCATTGTTCTCCAGGCGCAAGAGGGTCAGCCGCCTGCCGGAATCGAGCACCTCCACCTCTGCAGCACCATCCAGGGGCCTCCCGTCGGCCACCAGGCGCATGCCGCGCTTGGGCAGGTCCTCTGCCTTGAAAAGAAGAGAACGGTCCAGGGGGACGGCGAGAGAAAACCTGACGGAATTGAAGGGCACGGCCTGGTGAGGATAGAGCGGGGTAACCACCATTGCCGGAAGATCGGGGTGAACGGCAGGACCTCCAGCCGCGAGGTTATAGGCCGTAGATCCGGCGGCTGTACCCACGACGAATCCATCCCCTGCGAATTTATTGAAGAGAACCCCATCCAGGTAGACCCTGAGCCGAACGCTCTGCCGTGTCTGCCTCTCCAGGAGCACATCGTTGAAGGCAAGCAGCTCCTGCTCACTGCCATCCTCAGAGAGAACCCTGACCTTCAACGCCGGGTACTCATCCGCAACATAATCCCCTTTAGAAAGGAGCTCGACCGCATCATCGAGACAGGCCTGCGGATTCATATGGAAACCAACGGTTCCGAAGTTGATTCCGAAGATCGGCTGGGAAGGAAAATCATAGCGGTGGAGGCACTCCATGAGGAAGCCATCTCCGCCCAGGACCACCAGGAGCTGGGCTCCGTCTTCCACCGTACCGGGCTCAGCCACGAGCTCGAAGCCGGCCCCTGCAAATTGCTCCTCGAGCCTCTGCAGGCTCTCTGCACAATCGGGTGCATCCCGGTTGGCAAGAAAGCAGACTCGCGAAAATTTTCCCGTGCTCATGAAGAAACCCTCGCTGTCTCCTTGCCGGCAAAGAAGAGCCACTCCCCGATCTCGTCTTTTTCCCGGCCCTCGACAACCTTGTAGTTCCTTCCCGTGGTGGCACCGTTTTCTTGGCGGTCGCGGTCGCTGCGAAAGCGCTTGTAGTTAATCTCACGGAAGTTGGATTCGAAATCATAGGAGCGCGTTCCGCTGAACCTCGCGAGGATGACCCCGATCTCATCCCGGGTCAGCAGGCCCTCCTCGTTGTAGCTGACCACGAGGCTGCGCGCCTTCGTCGACATCACCAGGTCAAGCAGGGCCGAGAAGACATCGGTGGCGCCACTGGTCCCAACAGCGGGGCTCTTCCTCTGCCGCCGGGAACGTACGCAATAGGCCGACTTCAGATGCCCGTAGGGACGCAGGCCTGTTTTGCCGTACAGAGAGGCCTCCAGGGCCCCGAGGTCCTCACAGAGGTGGTAGCCGGCCAGGATGTCCGGCACATGGTAGTTCGCTGCGTACTGGCGCTGGTTATAGGGTGGGTCAATATAAAGAACATCCCCCTTCAGCCGGCGGGCAAGGGTGTTGGCGTCCTCGTTGAAGGCCTTGTTCTTCTGCGAGCTTTCAATGACCTCGGGCAGGGCCAGTCGCAGCGGTTTTCTTGCCGAGGCCTGCCAGCTTTTCAGATAGGCGCCATAGGTCCCGGATATGTTCGCCACCCGGTCGGCTGCATCCAGCAGCGCACCAAGCAGGAGGTAAAATTCTCCCCTGGTAAAAAGTCCTTCGCGGTAAGCATCACGCAGGAAAGCGAGGATCCCATCGATCCGCCGTCCGTTGGAATCGGTAAAATAGCCGCGGCCGGCCTCTCCCCCCGGACAGTAATTACGGTAGACCAGGCCCTCCACGGGTTCAACGCAGTGGTTCAGGTAGCCCACCGCCCGCAGCAGCGGCAGCAGCTTCCGGGAGCGGCCGGGAGCGGCCTCATCGGCAATGCTCTCCAGGATATCTGCCTGGGAATACATCAGCTCACGAAAGTCGGCCGACTCCAGCACATCGCGATAGCGACTGGTGAATTTCCTGTAGGCCGGTGGGCGGCTGACCTCCACCGAAGCGACGGCCTGGGCGTAACACACCGGCAGAAGATCGTTGGCCACCACCCGGTAACCCCGGCGCTTGAAATGCTTCGCCACGCTGCAGCTTCCGGCAAAAATATCGATGAGGGTTCCCCCCTCGATGCCCTGGTCGAGAAGAAGACCTTCTATCTCGCCAAGGAGTTTGGTTTTATTGCCGATGAGACGCATATTTCGAGACAAGCCTCCGGGGGAGCCAGAGGTCGATTAAATTCGATGGCCGCGAAGAAGACAAGCGGCAAACCCCTGCTGGCAGGCGCCGCACCCAATCCTGCCGGAAAAGAAAAAACCGGGCCCGCTTCTTCGAGGAGGCGAACCCGGGTTTTGTCATTTGGGAAAACGCATAACCGGCAACTGGCCGGCTCTGCGCGGTCAGACGGATCAGTACATACCGCCGCCCATTCCACCGCCTCCTCCGGGAGGAGCTCCTTCCTTACCTTCCTCGGGGATCTCACTGATGATCGCCTCGGTGGTCAGGAGCAGGCCGGCAATACTGGCGGCATTCTCCAGGGCTGAGCGTGTCACCTTGGCCGGATCAATCACACCTGCCTCGACCATGTCCACGTGCTCACCGGTGAGGGCGTTGAAGCCCGAGCTGCCCTTGGCAGATTTCACCTGTTCGGCAATCACGGCACCGTCAAGCCCTGCGTTCTCGGCGATCTGGCGGATAGGAGCCTCAACAGCCCGGCGTACGATATCGATGCCGATGGCCTCCTCGGTATCACCATCGATATCGAGTTCGTCAAGCGCACTGACAGCACGCAGCAGAGCGACTCCACCTCCGGGAACGATCCCGTCCTCGGTCGCCGCACGGACGGCGTGAAGCGCATCCTCGACGCGAGCCTTCTTCTCCTTCATCTCGACCTCGGTGGCCGCCCCGACGTTAATCTGGGCAACACCACCAACGAGCTTCGCCAGGCGTTCCTGGAGCTTCTCCTTGTCGTAGTCGGAGGAAGAGTTCTCGAGCTCTTTCTTGATCTGGGCAATACGACCCGAGATATCCTTTTGAGTACCAGCGCCTTCGATGATCGTGCACTGATCCTTCTCGATCAGGACCTTCTTGGCACGGCCGAGCTCGGTGACCTGGATATTACTGAGATCAATCCCGAGATCCTCAAAGATAGCCGTTCCACCGGTGAGGTTGGCGATATCTTCGAGCATGGCCTTGCGGCGATCACCAAAGCCGGGTGCCTTGACGGCACAGCAGGAGAAGGTCCCGCGCAGCTTGTTGATCACCAGGGTCGCCAGGGCCGCGCCCTCGACGTCTTCGGCGATGATGACGACAGGCTTACCGGCCTGGGCCACCTTCTCAAGCAGCGGAACGATATCCTTGATCGAGCTGAGCTTCTTCTCGTGAATCAGGATGAACGGATCCTCGAGCTCACAGACCATGTCTTCGGTGCTGGTGACGAAGTGTGGAGAGAGGTAGCCCTTATCGAACTGCATTCCCTCGTGCAGAGAGACAGTCGTATCAAGGCTCTGGCCTTCCTCGACCGTAATAACACCATCCTTACCGACCTTTTCCATGGCCGAGGCGATCATCTCGCCGATCTCGGCATCGTTGTTGGAGGCAATGGTACCAACCTGGGCGATCTCGGAGGTCTCCTTGATCTCCCTGGCGTTCTCCAGGATGTTCGCGACCAGGGTCTGAACAGCCTTGTTGATTCCGCGCTGCAGGCCAATGGGATTTGCACCGGCGGTGACGTTCTTGAGGCCTTCATCGTAGATGGCTTCGGCCAGCACGGTTGCTGTCGTGGTTCCATCACCGGCGTTGTCGCTGGTCTTGGAGGCAACCTCCTTGACCATCTGGGCGCCCATGTTCTCGTAGGAGTCCTCGAGCTCGACTTCCTTGGCGACGGTGACTCCATCCTTGGTAACGGTCGGCGCGCCGAAACTCTTTTCGAGAATGACGTTGCGACCACGGGGACCGAGCGTGACCTTCACCGCCCGGGCCAGCTTCTGGACGCCGCGGCGAATTGCTTCGCGGGCTTCCTGGTCAAATGAAATTTTCTTGGCACTCATGCCGGAATCCTCCTTGCGGGACGAATATTCATCCCAGTTTTCGTATTCAACCAATAACCGCGAGGACGTCGTCCTCGCTCATAATGAGCAGCTCGGCTCCATCAAACTTGACCTCGGTACCGGCGTAAGATCCGAAGATCACCCGGTCCTTGGCGTTGAGCTGCATGGGAGCGCGCTCGCCCGATTCGAGAAGCCGGCCGGCACCAACGCTGACAACCTCTCCCTCACGCGGCTTTTCCTTGGCCGCATCCGGTAAGACAATACCACCCTCAGTCGTGTCTACAGCTTCCAGCCTCTTGACAAGAATCCTGTCATTCAGCGGCGTGATCTTCTGTTTCGCCATCTTGCACTACTCCTTGAAAACTACTGTTGCAGCCCCCGTAAGGGCCCTACTTGTTGCAGCCCTGTGAGGGCCAGATTTGATATCCAAATAACCGTTTAATCGAAAAAAGTTTCTTCTGAGTCGTCCCCGTGACCTGTTACCCAGCGCTGCTGGAAGACGCTTACCGCACCACGAATCCGCCCGCTGTCCAGCGGCTTGTGCACCAGTGCCAGGCCCCCGGCGGAAAGGACTCTCTCTTCAAGCCCTCCCGAAGCATCTCCTGTGATAAAAATCGCTCCCAGCCCAGGCAACTCCTGGCTCAATAACTCGTAGGTTTCCAACCCGGTCAGGTCCGGGACATGATAATCCAGTATCGAAAGCTCCGGCTCGCGCTTCTGCTCTCGCAGCTCGCGCGCCAGGGCAACTGCCTCCTGACCCCGGGTCGCAGTCGAGATCTCATGCCCATCCAGCTCCAGGAGATTCTCCAGGCTTTCAAGACAACCGACATCGTCATCCACCAGCAATATTTTCAGGCGGACGAATGGACTGCTCATCAAAACAAACCGGCTCTGATCAGTAGGCGACGCTCTACAAAGCGTCTGATTGAAATAAGAACAGACCTACCAAGATAGCAAAGCCCGTGCCTCACTCAGGAAAATATCATAAACCCTTATTCTGAATCAGCTTGCAGATGGAGCATTAGAACCCACCTTGCCAGGGACTGGCAAAGAGGCAGAAGCGGCTGATTTCAGCCTGCCAGGTTGGCAGGCAGGAGGACGAATTGAAGGACAGAAAGGCGGGAGAGAAGGAAGCTTTGCGGGCCTGTCCGTGCTGAAGCTGGAGCTTCAGTCACTCTCTCTGTTCTGTTCAACAGGACGCTTCAGCTCGTAGCGGGTGATCTTGTTGTACAGGCTCTGGCGTGGAATACCCAGCGCCCTGGTGACCCGGGACTTGTTCCAGCCGCATTCGGTCAGGGCGTTGAAGAGGACCAGCCTCTCGCACTGCTCGATGATCTCGTTAAAGCTCTCACACTGCGGAATACGCAGCAGGAGATGGTCGGCATCTTTCTCGATGCCCTCTCCCAGGCAACCGGCCCCGGGAGACGCCCCGTTCAGGAACACCGCGATATGCTTGCGGGCAATCTCCTTCTCTTCACAGGTCAGGAGAACCTTACGAAGCACATTCCAGAGCTCCCGTACATTTCCGGGCCAGCCGTACTCAACCAGCGCCTTCATGGCGCTGATACTGAATCTCTTCTCAACCCCCTCCTCCTTCCGCAGCAGGGCGAGGAAGTGGTCTGTCAAGAGGGGAATATCCCCCCGCCGCTGGCGCAGGGGAGGCACCTCGATGGTGATCACGTTCAGGCGGTAGAAAAGGTCCGCCCGGAATTCATCTCTTTCGACGAGATGCTTGAGGTCCGTGTTGGAGGCGCAAACAATCCGGGAATCAACTTCGATGCTCGTCTTGCTGCCGATCGGACGCACCATTCCTTCCTGGAGGGTCCGCAACAGCTTGCGCTGCATATTCTGCGACATGTCACTGATCTCATCGAGGAAGAGGGTGCCCTTGTGAGCAACCGAAAACAGCCCCTCTCGATCCTCATCGGCCCCCGTAAAGGACCCCTTCAAATGTCCGAACAGCTCGCTCTCAAGGAGTGTCTCAGATATGGCGCCACAGTTTTCCGACACGAAGGCATGACGGCTGCGTTTGCCGCCCTGGTGAATGGCCCGGGCAATCAGCTCTTTGCCGGTTCCACTTTCACCACAGATACAGACATTCAGGTCAGAGTCTTTCACCTTCTCAATGACCTCGAAGATCTTGAGCATCTTCTCATCACGGCCAATGATCCCGAAAAAGGACTCCTCCGCATCGCCAGCGGGCTGGCTGGCCGACTCCTCCGGGCCGGGTTCCTCCTGCAGAACACCTGGCTCACTCTCCGCGGCTTGCAGCGCCGCTGTGGGCTCCTGGGGAGCCGGGGCGACCGGTGGCCTTCTGCGGCAACCAGCCGCCGCTGCGTAAACAGGGGCGAAGACATCCACGAAATGGTCGAAAGCCTGCCTGGCTCCAGCGTCGATGACCCCGGTGGAAAAATCACGCTCGAGATAGATGACCCCGATCTTTGTCTCTCCAAGATCAAACGACCGGCAGAGGGCCGGACGCGCGCCGGGCGCGTCGCCTTCCGCCGCTCCCGCCTCGCCTTCGAGAACAACCAGCTCCCTGGAATCGAGCGCCAGCCGAACTGCAGGCCTGCTGACGGCAAAATCCGGGTTGGTTACATTCACCCAGGTTCCCTGGCCATCGAGACGCAGGCGCGATGCACAGACCTCGAAGCTCAGCTCGCTGCTGCTATCACGGCCGGCGGAAGAAGGCCTCAGGCGATGGATAATGAAATAGCCACGGCTGAAACCGAGCTCACCGGCAAGCTCCTGGAGTGTTTCCAGGGCAAGTGCCTGGAGTTTGTGCTGTCCATCACGATAGCGCCGGGCAAGAGCCTCCAACCAGTCATCGGAACTCTTTGGCGCCGCTAATCCATCGCAACTGCTGGCACGAGGTTTCTCGTTCTGCACAATCCTGTCTCCTCAGCCCCCCGCCGCTTATTTTTCAAGACCCTCAAAAACTACCATCGGTTTTAAAACAGGCTTTCTGTAGGCTTTTCAGCGCAGCCACCTCCACTTACCCTCAGCTGGGTTTTCAGGATACAATGAGGGCCGTTTTCTGACCGTCCCGCTCCAGGCCCGATAAATAATGCCCTACGCCGGAACTCTCCCACTTTTATTCGCTGCAAGCCTGCTGTGGCTGGGTTTGTACCTGCCCGTCCCGGCGCAAGACCGGCCCGGTGAGGAGAAATCCACCCCCCGGCAGCAGGAAGCCGCCCTCAAAAAGCTGGTGGACGACCTGGGACACAAAAGCTGGAAACGCAGGGAAAAAGCCCAGAAGGAGATTATCGGTGCCGGACAGGCAGCCCTCCCACTTTTGAAAAAAGCAGCCTTATCCCCCGACCTGGAGGTCGCAAGGCGGGCCCGGACCCTGCGAGAGAAACTCGATCCACTGGTCTCGGATTTCCACCTGCTGGAAATCCGGCTCGGGGAAAAACCGGAGATCCTGGCCCGGATAAGGGGGAAGGGAAGAAGCCGCCAGCCTGTCCAGCTGCAGGGCGAAAAAACCGCCGAGCGCAATGCCTCCAGCTACCTGGTGTCCTGGAGCACCAACGAACCGGGCAGGTTCCAGGTCCAGGTTCGCGAGGGCTCCCTGAGAAGCACCACGGGGCTCACCCTGGATACCCCGCTGGCCACCTCGCCCTCGATCAGCATCCTCAAGCTTGCCGAGGAGGTACGCTACGAACGACGTGAGGTGGTCACAGATCGAACCCGCCACCCCCTCATCAAGATCCTCTACCAGGACTATCATCGAATCTCCGAAGCCCCAAAGGACCAGCAGGCCCCCTTCTCGCTTGAATTCGTCAACCGGTTTCTCATCAAGCAGGCCAGGAGCAGTGATGAGGCCGAACGAATAGAGGCCCTGAAGATCCTCGTGCAGCTGGCTCCCCCGCAGGCTCGCCCCCTCTTCCTTGCCTGCCTGGAAAAACCGGCCACCTTCGCCCTGGGAGCCCTGGGACTCTCAGCCATTGGCGACCCGGCTGCCAGCGAGCACCTCGTCAAGATCCTTGAGGCTCCGGCGCCGGCCGGACAACCTGCAAGGAAGGGCCCGAACAGCCCTGCGAGCCCCAACTTCAAGCTGGATGCCGCCATCGAGCTTTGTGAATCGGGCAAGCTCGAGGCCGTCGACTACCTGATGCAAAAACTCAGCGAGCGGGATCTCGCGGTTCTTTTCCGTGTCATCGCCACCCTCAGCGACCTGGTCACCGGCATCGCGAAACAACCCGGCCTGCGGGAGCGCTTCCTGGAATTGGCGCTGCGAGCTGACACCATCCACCAGGCACCCTGGAATTTCTACCCCTACGAAACCGAGTTCTTCTTCCTCCAGGCAATCGGGCTTCTCGATCCGGAGAACGCGAAGGACCGCAAGCTGGCCGCCGACTGCAGGGAGGTTCTCGAGGGGCTGGCCCTCGGCCAGCAGGGCCCCACCAGCATCCAGCTCGATACGATCTTCCCGCTCTGGAAAAAGATCTACCGCATCGAAACAAGCTCCTCCCAGGGCCCCGGCCAGCTCTCCGTTGAGCTGCCCTTCATCGAAAAGATCCTCCCCAGGATAAAGTCTTCCGAAGGCCTGACAGAGGTGATCAAGCGCGTCAAGGGCATCTATGCAAGAAGAGTACTCCCCGAGCCCTTCTTCGACCTTGTAATGACTCATCTCAAGAGATGCGCTAACCGGGGAGAAGAGAACCTTCGCTATGCGGCCATCCGGGCAACCCGGGACCTGTCCTCTACCCTGCTGCTCTCCAGCGGTCAGTTGAGGAAGCTCGTGGGAACCCTGCTGGAGATCTACGAAGGCAAAAAGACCGATGACAAGACCCAGGCTTCCTTCTCCTCGATTTCCAACCTGCTCCTGCCGGAGCTGCGCAGGTGGACCGGCCTCCCGCTTAAACAGTCCTCGAAGACGGGAAACAAGGCCCAGATCGAGCTCCTGGGCAAATGGCTCGAGAACGGAGAGCTGGTCTCAGAGAGGGAAAAGATCCTTCTCGCACAGCAGGCTGAGCCCGGAGGCAAAAAGCTCACCTGCTATGATTTCCTGCTGCAGATCACCTCGGGACCGGACTCGAAGCCTGCTTTCAAGCTGCTCGACGGCCACAGGCACCTGGTCGAGCTCAACCTGCCCCTGGGCTACGAAAACCGCTGGGGAGAAAGAAAAGAGCTCCGCCTGAACACCTCGACCAACACCAACACCGCGCGCACCCCCGGCTCAAGCTCCGTGCCCGCCAGCTACCGGCTCGACACCTTTACGACCGTCTCAGAGGGAGTGCCGGTATTTGTCAGCTCCATCCGCAGCGAATCAGGCGTGAAGTGGTACGAGATCTCGCGTAACGAGGCCCGGGCCCGCTACCTGAGCAAGCCGAACCTGACCATTGACCAGCGCCTCGTGCTCATTCTGCAGGCACCGGCGGAGGGAGCTGCGGAAGAGGCCACGGCAGAGGCCTCCGCAAAAGAGCTCTGGCAGGAGTTTCTCCGCGAGCACCTCCTCAAAACCACCGAGAATCCTTCTGTGCGTTTCAGGTCCGCCTTCCTGCGAATCCAGCGCAAGCTGGGACTTGAAGATGGAATCCCCGTCCTCAAAAAATGGT
This sequence comes from uncultured Planctomycetia bacterium, assembly GCA_964615885.1. GTDB lineage: Bacteria > Planctomycetota > UBA8108 > UBA8108 > UBA8108 > UBA8108. The sequence goes on from CAZTRG010000049.1 coordinate 14,949, forward strand.
TCCGGGAAAAGCCCGCTGTTGATCTTGCTGAATTGCTCAGCGATCTCGGTGACCCGGCCGGTGAGGATTACCTGCAGGAGCTGATGAATGACAAGACCGAAACGATCCAGGTCCAGGCAGCAAGAGCCCTTTGCTCAAGGGGCCAGGAGAGCGCAGCTGATTTCCTGCTGGATTTCGCCGTCAGCAAGAAATCCGCGTTTATGCGCAGCTCCTACAGTGTTCTTGCCAGCTTCCAGAAATATATTGCCCGCCGCGGCCTGCAGGACCCACGCAGCAGGAAAATTCTCGACCTGGTCATGAAGCTGGTCGACCAACCCCGCTACCAGGCCACCTCCTTCCGCGTCATCAAGGAAGCCGCCGGGGAGGATTTCGGCTATTACTCCAGCAGCTCGACGAGATTCTCGGCCGGTTCACAGGGCACGGGACGCTCTGCGCAGCCCAGCCTGGCACAGCGCCGCCGCAAAGCCGTCGAGGCTGCCCGCGCCTGGTGGAAGAAGGAAAAGTCGGAGTCCAGGGACGCCCCGGCAAAGTAACAGGGCCTTCCTCCCGGCCGTCTTTTGAACCACCGGGCAATAATATTTCCCGCGGGTTCCGGAAACACTCCGGTTGACCGGAAGTGGCAATTATTGTCGCTGGCGCAAAAACACCCCGCAGCAGCATCTCGAACGTTTTTCCGTCCCCCTGCCAATATTATCCGACCGCTGAAGGGCCCCTACTGACAAATTGGGGCAACCGGGCAAACGAACGCAAGACCCCGCCTCCCATTGGCCGATACCTATCCTGTGGGCAGGACTCCTACCAGGGCAGACCACTCCTGGCTGGAAGAACTACCCGCAATCAAATGGGTCTGACGAAATCAAGCTCAGCCTGGCTGTGCCGCTGGTTTCGTTCCAATTTTTCCTCAACAACAGTTGAGCACTTTAGATAGAGATTCAGAACCGTGAGAGAAGTAGGACTCGAGGCATACTTCAGGGAGATCAATGAGATTGATCTTCTGACCCCGGAACAGGAAATCGAGCTGGCCCACAGGATCAGGGCTGGTGATCCTGAGGCCCGGGAGCACATGACCACGGCCAACCTCCGCCTGGTCGTCAGCATAGCGAAATATTACGTCGATCGCGGCCTCGCCCTCCAGGATCTCATCGAGGAAGGCAACATCGGCCTCATCAAGGCTGTAGAGCGCTTCGATCCGGCCGCAGGTTGCCGGTTCAGCACCTACGCATCCTGTTGGAGCAAGCAGGCCATTAAGAGAGCCCTCATCGATACTGTCAAAACGGTCAGGATTCCTTCCTACATGGTTGAGCTGATCAACAAATGGAAAAACGCCAGCTCCACTCTCACCGCCAAGCTCGGCCGGAAACCGTTTTTCAACGAGGTCGCCAAGGAGCTGGATCTCGACCCGAAAAATCTCGGAATACTCAGAACAGCGCTGCGCACCACCGGTGGATCGAACCAGACGGGCAGCCTTGAGAACATGTGGGCGCTCAGCGAAATGCTGGAAGATAAAAACGTTAAGCAGCCTGACCAGATTCTCTTCGATACCATCGAGATCGACATGATCGAGCGCCTGCTCTCCATGCTCGAGGACAGGGAAGCTGAGATCCTGCGAATGCGTAACGGATTGGTGGACGGGGACACGATGCCCCTTAAGGAAATAGGGGAACGGGTCAACCTCTCTCGCGAGAGGGTACGTCAGTTCGAGAATGTAGCCCTCAAGAAGCTCTACTGCATACTGGCGTACGAACCGGAGACTATCCAGGATCCCTGAGCCAAATCCTGGCCTGCTCAGAGATTTCCTGGATAGCGCCACCCTTTACTCAGCGGAACCTGGTGGAATAATAGGGGAGTGATTTTCACCCCTGTTGGTTTTTCTTCCCCGGTCCACCCATGAGCGACGAGCTCAAGGACTTCATCCGCGAAATACCGGACTTCCCGAAGCCGGGCATCGGCTTCAAGGACATCACCC
>CAZTRG010000050.1:0-2800 GCA_964615885.1 uncultured Planctomycetia bacterium
GATATTTTTGTACCAGACCTTGCCATGGTCGCCCTGCAGCATCAGGGGGCCCTTTTTCGGGGTGAGCTTGCGGTCGGTTCCGGGATAGACACCCATGGCACCGCCGGTGAAGCGGTCCTGGTAGACGTTGTCCTGGATCAGCACGCCATTGTGCCAGACGGTGATCCTGTGCCCGACGTGGATGATCCGGTAGCGGTTCCACTCGCCGGGTTTTTTCTGCGAGTTCTTCAGTGCTACGTAGCCAACGCCGTAGATCGCGCCGGCATCGGCCTTGGAGAGATCCTTGTCGGCCTTGCCGTAGCTGTCGAAGATCTGCACCTCGCAGGTGCCCCGCAGGTAGACGCCGCTGTTACCCTTTTTGGGGATCTTGTAGTCAATCTCGAGCTCGTAATCAGTGAATTCTTCCACCGTACAGATGTCGTTGACACCGCCCCGGATATTGGCGAGTGCTCCATCTTCGGCAGCCCAGAGGTTCTTGCCACCGGCCTGGCGGGTCTTGGCGGTTTGCCAGCCCTTTGTGCTCTTGCCATCGAAGAGAACCTTCCATTCTCCGAAGCCGGCATCGATGTCCCGGGTTTTGTCCTCGGCGGCCAGGTGTGCACTGCAAAAAAACGAAATACAGAACAGAAGGGTCAAGAGCCTTGTCATGGTATGTCTTCCTCGTATCAGACCGGTTCGTTGAAGAGGGGCAGGCCTTGGGGGCTTCCCCGCGAGCAATAGATTGTCGGTACTTTGGGCCGGGGATTCAAGATAAAGGAAGGGAATCAGGGGAGTTTGCGGAGCTGGGAAATCAGCTGGGAGCCGGTCTCCGGTCCGTGCCCGGCAAAGTGGTTGTTGGCGAAGGCCCAGGCCCTGCCCGCCCCGTGCCGCGTGGTGATTTCCCGCAGGAGCGCAGCCCACTGGCCAACCCGGGCCACCTTGTCTTCGACCGCCTTTTCCCAGGTCCGGGTTTTCTTCTCGATGGCGTAGCGGTCGCCGAGGAGCCGCAGGTAGGTAAAGTCCGTGGTCACCATTCCCATGGCGAGCTGCTGGGCGGGTTCGGGCATGTAGGGGTGGTCGATGAGCGCGGCGGCGACGCCATGCCGGCTGAGGATGTCGAGGTAGTGCCGGCCGATCCACCCCTTGTTGCGCAGCTCGACAACGTAGCGGAGCCCCGGGGGCAGCTCTTCGAGTGTTCTTGCCAGGCGATCGAGGAAATCACCGGCCTCCAGGCCGTCCTTGCGAAAATACGGGAACTGGAAGACCACGGGCCCGAGGCGGTCGCCGAGGAGGGCGGCGTTTTCAAGAAAGGCCCCGAGGACGCCACCCTCCTCACGAAGGACCTTGTCGAGAACCGGCCGTGAGTTGGCAGCGCCGTGAGTTACCGCGCCAGGGACCTTGAGGGCAAAGCGAAAATGTTCGGGTGTCCGCTCTGCCCAGGAGAGGATGGTTTTTGCTGCAGGCACGGCGTAGAAGCTCGAGTCCACCTCGACGCAGTCAAAGCGAGTGGCATAGTGGGCCAGCCGGTCTTTCGGTGCGCAGCCTTCAGGATAAAAGGCACCGGCCCAGTCCTTGTAGGACCATCCCGAGGTTCCGATGTGAATCTTTTCTCCCGCTGGCATTGCGACTCCCTGTCCGGGTTCCGGGTTCTGTCCGGGTCAAAAAGTTCTTACAGCCCCCGGACTTGACGTATACTGCATCGTCATGAAGCTCGAATTCAATAGCAGTCCGGCTTCAACAGTCGGAGTCGAGATGGAGCTCCAGCTGGTTGAGCGAAAAAGCAGGGCGCTCACCTCGGCGGCATCAGAGATTCTCGACTCTTTTGGAGAGGTTGACTGGCTCAAGAAGGAGTTGCTCCAGTCGACCATCGAGATCAATACCGATGTCTGTGATGACATCGCCGGGGTCGAGTCCGATCTCGCTGCCAGGCTCGACCAGGTGAGGGGCTGCGCTGACAAGCTCGGGCTTGCCCTGCTGAGCGCCGGGACCCACCCCTTCTCCCTCTGGGAGGACCAGAGTGTGAGCGAAGATGAGCGCTATCATCGCCTGGTGGACAAGGTGCAGTGGCCGGCCCGGCGCATGTTGATCTTTGGCCTGCACGTCCATGTCGGCGTACCGGATGCGGAATCAGCCATCCAGATTACCAACCACCTGGAGCCGTGGCTTCCCCACCTGCTGGCGCTCAGCGCCAGCTCGCCCTTCTGGGAGGGCAAGGACACGGGCCTGGCCTCCTGCCGCAGCAAGATTTTCGAGACCCTGCCTACGGCCGGGCTGCCCTACCGGCATGAGAGCTGGGAGGATTTCGAACAGCTGGTTGGTGCGCTGGTCCAGTCTGAGGGGATTGAGAGCATTCGCGAGATCTGGTGGGATGTCCGCCCGCATCCCGGCTTCGGCACTGTCGAGGTGCGGGTCTGCGATGCGCTGCCAACCCTGAGAGAGACGGTGGCCATCTCGGCCCTGGTCCAGGCCCTGATTGTTCATCTCCAGGTTCGCATCGCAGCCGGCTCGACCCCGCCAATTCTTCACCCGAGAATTGTGACGGAAAACAAGTGGCGGGCAGCACGCTACAGCATGGAGGGGACCAGCATCGTGGATGAGGCCGGCACCTGCCAGCCGATCGGCGAAACCATGGAGAAGCTCCTGGAGGAGTTGGCGCCGGTCTTCGAGAGCCTTGGCAGCTCGAGCCAGGTGCCGGTTCTTTCAGAGATGCTTCGAGGAAGACCCAGCTATGCACGCCAGCGCGAGGTCTTTGAGCAGGCCGGCACCACCGAGGCGGTTGTCGATGCCCTCATCCGTGAAGGCGAAGAAAACCGCCCGCTTG
>CAZTRG010000051.1:0-12408 GCA_964615885.1 uncultured Planctomycetia bacterium
ACCCGGGGCACCCCCGAAGAACGTGCCGTGGAGGCAGAGGCCGCAGCACGGGAGCTCGGGCTGAGCTGCCGGATCAATCTCTCCCTGCCCGATGGCCACCTCCAAGACTGTGAGGAGTACCGCAAGGAGGTCGTCCGTCTCATCCGGCTCATGCGCCCGAAGGTTGTCATTGCCCCTGCCCTGGCCGACCACCATCCCGACCACATGGCCGTAGCTGCGGTCCTTGATCAGAGCTTCTATCTCAGCGGCATAGCGAAGTACCTCCCGGAGCTCGAACCCTGGCGCCCCAACACCCTGCTGCACACGATGGGCACCCGGCCGGGAATCCCCTCTCTTGTTGTCGACATCAGCGAGGTCTACCCGGCCAGGAAGAAGGCCATCGACTGCTACCGTTCCCAGTTTCACCAGCCGGAAAGCGACGAGGCACAGACCCGAATCTCGCACCCCGAATTCAATGACTGGGTCGATGGCAGCCTGCGTCACTACGGCTTCATGATCGGGGCAAGCTATGGTGAGGCCTTCACCAGTGCGATGCCTGTACCTGTCTCAGATCCAGTCCAGCAATACTCGGTTGTCCCATGGAAAAGCCTGCACGAAGAAAGCTGAATATCGGCATCGTCTGCCACCCCGCCTACGGCGGGAGCGGGGTCGTTGCCTCGGAGCTCGGACTGGAGCTTGCCGCCAGGGGGCACCAGGTCCATTTCTTCAGCCACTCGCTTCCTTTCCGGGTCCCCAACGCCCACCCCAACACCTTCTTCCACGAGGTCGAGGTCACCTCCTACCCGCTGTTCAAATATCCTCCCTATACCCTCGCGCTCGCCACCAAGCTGGCAGAGGTCTGCAGGGAGCGTCCCATGGACATTCTCCATGTGCACTACGCAATTCCCCACGCCATCGCAGCCTACCTGTGCACCCAGATGCTGGAGCCAAAGCAGAGGCCGGTGACGATCACCACGCTGCACGGAACCGACATCACGCTCGTCGGGCTCGACAGCTCCTTCTTTGAGATCACCCGCTTCAGCCTCGACCACTCCGATGGAATCACCGCGGTGAGCGACCAGCTCGCAGGGGAAACCCTGCAGCGCTTCAGCACCCGCAGGCCGGTCGAGATCGTTCCCAATTTCGTCGACTGCGAAAAGTTCAACCCAGCCCTGCGCTCGGAGGCAAAGCGCTCAGCCTATACCCGCCCTGGGGAGCTCCTCATCGGGCATCTCTCGAACTTCCGGCCGGTGAAACGGGTGCTCGACGTCATCAGGACCTTCCAGCTTCTGCATCGGAATCTCCCGGCCCACCTGGTCATGATCGGCGAGGGTGTCGACCTGGAGCCGGCCCGCAACCTGGCGGCAGAGCTGGGAATCAAGGAACACGTGACCTTCCTCGGGCCGGTCGACAAGGTGCCGGAGGTGCTCTCCCAGCTCGACCTCTTCCTCCTGCCGAGTGAATACGAGAGCTTCGGCCTGGCAGCCCTGGAGGCGATGGCCTGCGGGGTGCCCGTTGTCGCCAGCAAAACCGGCGGCCTGCCGGAGGTCGTCGAGGATGGTGTCTCCGGGCACCTCTGCGAGGTTTCAGATGTCGCAGCCATGGCCGCAAGGGCCGCCGAGATCCTCAGCGATGAGGGCAAGGCCGCTGCCTTCTCGGCTGCCGGGCGCCAGAGAGCGAAGACCCTGTTTGATCCTGCAGACATCGTCGGCCGCTACGAGGACTACTACATGCAGATCCTCGAAAAAAACGGCGCCTTCGCAGAGCCTGAGAGGAAGGGGTGATGGTAGCGAAGATTGCCGAGGTAGTTGTCAACGCCCCGCTGCTTCGCTCCTTTCACTACAGCGTACCGGGAGATCTCGGGGCCGAGCTGCTGCGCGGGCACCGGGTGCTCGTTCCCTTCGGGCATCGAACAACGACGGGTGTCTGCGTAGGCTTTCCCCGCCAGAGCGAGGTACCTGAGCTCAAGCCGATCCAGAGCATCCTGCATCCGGGCTGCCGCTTTGACGAACACCTGCTGGAGCTCACCCGCTGGATCTCCTCTTATTACCGCGCCAGCTGGGGAGAGATCCTGGAGGCAGCCCTGCCGCCGGCGATCCGCAAGGGAAAGATCAAGGAACAGACGACCCGGGAAATCTTCGCCCTGAAGAGCTCCGAAGAGCTGCTCGAGGAGGCCGGGAGGATCGAGCGGCGGGCTGCAGCACAGGCACGCCTCCTCAAGACCCTGGCTGAAAAAGGAGGTCTCGACCTGGGTCTTGAACGCAGCTCCCTGCTCAAGGAATCCGGGGCCGCCGCCGCCAGTCTTCGCCGCCTTGAAAAACAGGGCTGGGTCATCGAGAAAACCCGGGTCCGGCGTCTTGACCCCTACGCAACTGAAGGCGCCGCGATGAAGCCCCGCAAAGAACCTGAGCTCAATCCCGACCAGGCCGCCGCTCTGGCAGCCATCGAGCCCGCCATCGACGAAAACAAGTTCAGGACCTGGCTCCTGAAGGGGGTCTCAGGAAGCGGCAAGACCGAGGTCTACCTCAGGGCCATCCGCAGGGCTCTCGAACAGGGCAAGCGGGGGCTGGTCCTCGTGCCGGAGATCTCCCTGACCCCCCAGACCGTCCTCAGGTTCAAGCAGGCTCTGCCTGGCAAAAAGGTCGCTGTCCTGCACAGCATGCTGACACCGAACGAGCGGACCAGCCAGTGGCGGGACATCCAGGAGGCGAAGGCCGACCTCGTCATCGGGGCGCGCTCAGCTATCTTCGCTCCGCTGCCGGACCTCGGCCTGATCGTCGTCGACGAAGAACATGAGTCGAGCTACAAGCAGGACACCTCGCCGCGCTACCATGCCCGCGATGTGGCGGTCATGCGCGGAAAGCTGCTCGATGCGACTGTCATCCTCGGATCGGCTACGCCTTCGCTTGAAACACTTCATAATGCCAACATCGGCAAGTATGGACTGCTGGAGCTGCCCCGGAGGGCCACCGCACACGGCCTTCCGCAGGTCCACGTTGTCAACCTGGACGGACGGTTTTACAGCCCCAGCGGCAAGGGACTGATCTCCCATGACCTCGATCGGATGATCCACCGGGAGCTGAAGAGAGGGACCCAGAGCATCCTCTACCTCAATCGACGGGGCTTCACCACCTACCTGCATTGCACCGAATGCGGCTGCGTACTCAATTGCGATGAATGCGATGTCAGCCTGACCTTCCACCACGGAGAAAATGTACTGCGATGCCACTACTGCGACCTCAAGGAGATGGTTCCCACGGTCTGCCCCGACTGTAATTCCAGGGAGATCCGGCACAGTGGCGTTGGAACGGAGAAGGTGGTCGCGGAAATCTCAAGGCGCTTCCCGGAGGCCAGGATCCTGCGACTTGACCGCGACACAGTACGCAACCATCAGCAGCTCAAGAAGGCCCTCGCCTCCTTTTCCCGCGGGGACTACGACATCCTCGTCGGCACCCAGATGGTGGCCAAGGGGCACGACTTCCCGGGAGTCAACCTGGTGGGGATCCTCCTGGCCGATACCGGCCTCCACTTTCCCGATTTCAGGGCAGCCGAACGAACCTGGCAGCTCCTGACCCAGGTCGCCGGGCGCGCAGGCCGCGGAGAACACCAGGGGCTGGCCATCATCCAGACCTTCTCTGCGGAGCACAATGCCGTGCGTTTTGCCGCCAGCGGAGACCACGAAGAGTTCTGCCGGCTGGAGCTTGAAAATCGCAAGGTGCTGGGCTACCCACCCTTCGGCCGCCTGGTGAAGATCCTGCTGAGCGGGAAAAACGAAGAGGCCGTTGAAAAAGAAGCCGGCAGGATCGGGGAGCTCCTCAGGCAGGCCAGCTCACCTGCCCGGCGGCAGGAGGGTTCCGGCTCTCTCTCGGAGCTAAAAAAAACCGGGGCGGGAGCTCTCGCTTCCCGCCCCAGGATTCTCGGTCCGGCACCCGCCCCACTGAACAAACTCCAGGGCAAGTTCCGTATTCAGATTTTGATCAAATCTCCTACGAGCGCCGTCAACCAGCGACTGCTGGAAAAAGTCGAAGCCAGGCTCAAGACCCGCAGAGGGGTCGACCTGTTCATCGATGTCGATCCGCAGTCGATGCTCTAAGCCTCTATGGCCTGAGAATCAGTCGCTATTAAGACCACTGCGAAGTGGTCGGTTCTGCCACCTCGGTAGTCTCGGTAGTCTCAGCTACCTCCGGCTGGGCAGGTTCCGGAGCAGGCGTCGGCGTTTCCATCGCCGGAGCCGCCGCAACCGGGGCCTCCAGGGTCGGGGCTTCTTCAACCGCGGCCGCAGGTTCAGGAGTCCTTGCGCAAAGCATCTCCTTGAACTGCTTGCCCACCTTGAAGGCGCACCTGGTGGAAGCCGCGATCATCATCGGCTCACCAGTACGTGGATTCCGGCCTTCGCGGGCCTTGGTCTGCCTGGCCTCAAAGGTCCCAAAACCCATCAGCTGGACCTTCCCAGTATCTCGAACACCTTCCTTAACCGTCTCAAGGATTGTGTTTACATAAATATCCGCCTGGCTTTTGCTGCAGTCCAATGACTTAGCAACAGCATCGATGATACCCGCCTTGTTCATCTCTTCACTCCTCTGCCTTACGGCTTGAACAAATGGCTTGAACAATTGGTTTCTACGCCCGGAAAGGCGCAAAACCTGCGTAAACTCTTCACTAACGCGCAGTATTCTATGTTCCGAAAAAGTTGTCAACACCAAAAGACAGGCGGTTTTCGGGAAAACTAGTCATTTCGTCTTTTGCCGCTTTCTCAGATATACTTCAAAGGATGACTAAAAACCTGCTCAAGACACTTCCACAGATAGAAAAAGCTCTCCAATGGCCGGAGATCAGCGCGCTTTGCGAGCGATGTTCGCGCAGTGAAATTACACGGGTGCTGCGTACAACTCTCGACGAAATCCGCTCCGTGCTCCTCTCAGAAAGCCTTGATGCGGAGAGGGCTGAGCTCATCGCCTCGCGGGAAGGTATCGTGGCGCGGCTCAGAAAGCTCCTGGCTGCGCGCCTGCGCTCCTCCTACCGCCGGGTCATCAACGGCACCGGGGTCCTCCTGCACACCGGCCTCGGCCGCTCTGTCTTGTCATCGGCAGCAGTGGATGCCTTCCGAGCCAACCACACGGGCTACTCCATCGTCGAGGTCGATGGCCACAGCGGAGAACGCAACCAGCGCGAAGGAGCGCTCAGGGAGCTGCTGTGTGAATTGACCGGAGCCGAGTCAGCCACCGTCGTCAACAACAACGCCGCCGCCACCCTCCTCATTCTGGGCGCCTTTGCCCGCGGCAAGGAGGTCATCGTATCACGCGGACAGCTGGTTGAGATCGGCGGCTCCTTCCGCGTACCCGACATCATGGAAGAGGGCGGCGCCCGCCTGGTGGAGGTAGGCACGACCAACCGGACCTATGCAAAAGATTTCGAGGCCGCGATCACCCCGCAGACCGGGATGTTGCTGGAGGTTCACACCTCCAACTACGCGATCCGCGGCTTCGCCCACCACACTCCGCTGGAGGACCTCGTCGAGCTCGGCCGGGAGAGAGGACTCCCGGTAGCCAGCGATCTCGGCTCCGGCTGCTTCCTCGACATGATGAAATTCGGCTTCGAGCACGAGCCTCTGGTGCGGGACAAGGTGCTGGCCGGCCCGGAGGTCGTCTGCTTCAGCGGCGACAAGCTGCTCGGCGGTCCGCAGGCCGGCATCATCGTCGGCAAGAAGGACGCTGTCGAGAAGGTGCGTGCGCATCCTCTCTTCCGGGCCCTGCGCGTTGACAAGGTCAGCCTCACCCTGCTGGAGGCAACGCTGCGGCTCTACCGCAACCCGGAGCAGGTCCAGGAAAACATTCCCATCCTGCGAATGCTCAGCAACTCCACAGAGAGCCTCAAAGAAAAAGCCGATGCCTTCGCCGCCGAATTCAAAGGCGGGAGCGGCAGGCTCAAGCTCGAGGTCATCGAGACCTCGGCGCAGACCGGCAGCGGCTCCCTTCCGGACCAGGCCATCCCCAGCTGGGGCATCGCCATGGAGCACTCCGAGCTGAACCCCCGGAAACTCTCCGAGGCCCTGCGTTCGGCCAACCCACCGGTCTTCACCCGGGTTCACGGCGAGCGTGTCCTGATCGACTTCCGCACTCTCCTTGACGGAGATACCGAAGAGCTCACAGGCATCCTCAAGCGCCTCGTTTGAGCAGGACGGGCCCGCTCAGACGTCACAGAGCTTGACGGCCTCGTTGAGCGACTTGAGGGGATCGCGCTTCGGGATAAACTCCTGCCCCACATAGCCCTTATAGCCGGTGTCGGCAATCGCCTTCATGATGCCGGTGTAGTGGAGCTCCTGCTCGTCATCGAGCTCGGCGCGTCCGGGAACTCCGGCGGTGTGATAGTGCCCGATGTAGTCCTTGCACTCCCGCAGGCGAACGATCACATCCCCCTGCATGATCTGGACGTGGTAGATATCAAAGAGCATCTTCATCCGCGGCGAACCGACCCGCTTGCAGACCTCGAGGGCATACTCGATCTTGTCGCACATGTAGCCCGGATGCCCCTTCATCTTCACATCGACCCGGGAGTTGAGCATCTCGAGGCAGAGATCCACCTTCTTCTTCTCGGCATAGCCGACGATCTTCTTGAAGCCCGAGACCATGTTGTCGATGGCGTCCTCGGTGCTGAGGCCCTTGCGGAAACCGGAGAAGGTAATCACGCTGGTGAAGCCGGCAGCGGCCGTTTCGTCGATCCGCTTGCGGAGAACATCGATGCAGGCCGCCTGCTCCTCCTTGTGGGCGAAACCCGTACGGAAGCCGTGGGATGATGTGATCGCGCAGGCCAGGCCGAGCTTCTTGAGCATAGGCCAATATTTCGCAGGGACGAGCTCAACCGACTTGATCCCCATCTTCACCGCTGCCTGGGCCAGCGTCTCGACCTTCATCGGGGTGAAGCACCAGGAGACAACCGACTGGTTGATCCTGCCATTCTTCGCCCGGTAGTACTCTTCCTCGGCGGCTTCAGCCTGCCGGCCGGAGAGAAGCCCCCCGACGGCGGCAACCCCGGCAAGCGCTCCACTCTTCAACAAGGCCCTGCGGCTCGACTGGTCTTTGGCGGTGGCCGCTGGTTCACTTCCGGTATCTTTCGCTGTGGTCATTTTATTATCTCCTGTTTTACCTGCCGGCCCCCTGGGCCTTCAGCAGCCTGTCCATCTCTTCAAGAATCCGTGGAGTGGGAACCTTTTCCTTCCCCAGCATCAGCAGGACAAAATTATCCGCCAGGACCTCCTCGGGGTGAATAATGTATCCCGTATTCTTACCGATCTTCCTGTGAAAATCTTTCACTCCAGCCGGATCGAGAAGGTGCGGCTTGCCGTCCTTGAGGGCCGGCACCCATTTGCCGTCGACCTCCTTGACCGCCATCAGGCGGAAGACCAGGTAGCGAAAGAACTCGCCGCCTTTTTTCTCATCGTACTTCTCAGAGGAGGAGTAGAGAACCGGCACCACCGAGAGCAGCTTGTCATCGACCTGCACCTCCACCCTGTAGCGCGAGCCCACGGCATCGGGATTCGTCAGCTTGCGGAGCTCGAGAGCAGGGGGAAGCTTCACATCGCCACAGGGAAGAAACCCGACAATCCTGTAGAGCTTATCGCGAAGCCCAGGCTGGTTGCGGCTCAGGATATGGAAGAACTCATGCAGCAGCAGGCGCACCATAGCCTTCTCCTTGCGGGAGACCATCCGCGCCGGCAGCATCACCGCGTTGGCGCGGCAATAGGCCGCCCCACCCTCTTCCTTACCCGTCGTCTTGACCAGCTGGATCTCAGCCGGGAAACCCAGCTTGTAGCCGCCCAGCCTCGCTCTCACCGCCTTGAGGCTGGTGGTGATCGCGGCAATCTCTTCCGGGCTCCAGGCCACCACCTCCCCGGTGACAAACTTGACGAAGGTCTTCTCATCGACCGCGGCAGCTGTCTTCAGCCTGGCTGAGCGGTCAAAGGGGCTGAGTGCGGCGAGGTATTCATCGCGCCTGGCAAGCACCTTGCGCCCCTCTTCCACCGGGCTGAAACGGACCACGGTCCCCGGCTGCAGCTGGAAGCTGGCGGCTTTTTCTTCTCCGAAGAGAGTGTCCCCACCCATAGCAGCGAAGACCAGGGCCAGGACTACAACCACGCCGAAAGTCCGGCAGCCTCTCATCGGTCAACCCTGGCGCTGCCGCCACCGACGAGCTTCTCAACCTCGGCCAGGCTGGCCATGGTCGTATCACCGGGCGTCGTCATCGCCAGCGCCCCGTGTGCGGCGCCGTATTCAACAGCCTCCGCGGCGCTCTTGCCGGCAAGGAATCCATAGGCAACACCGGAAGCGAAGGAGTCACCACCTCCGACCCGGTCGTAGATCTCGAGGTCGGGCCGCAGCGTCGCCTCGTGGAACTCTCCATCGGCCCAGATGACAGCACCCCAGTCATTGATCCCCGCGGTCTTGACGCCGCGAAGGGTCGTGGCGACGACCTTGAAGTTCGGAAACTCGGCCACCACCTTCTCGATCATCTTCTGGAAATTTGCCGGGTCGAGCTTCGAGAGGTTGTCATCGACTCCCTCGACCTCGAAGCCCAGTGCAGCGGTAAAGTCTTCTTCATTACCGATCATGACATCAACAAGACCCGCGATGCGGCGATTCACCTCCATCGCCCGCTCGGTGCCGCCGAAGCTCTTCCACAGGCTCGGGCGGTAGTTCAGGTCGTAGCTGATCACCGTGCCGTTCTCCCTGGCACACTCCATGGCCTCGATGGCGACCTCGGGGGTCTGCTCACCCAGCGCGGCAAAGATACCACCGCAGTGGAACCAGCGAACACCCTCATCGGCAAAGAGAGCCTTCCAGTCGATATCACCGGGCTTCAGCTGGCTGACGGCGGTGTGGCCGCGGTCGGCACAACCGCTAGCCCCGCGGGCACCAAAGCCCTTCTCGGTGAAGTTGAGACCGTTGCGGGATTCCCGGCCGAGACCATCGAAAGGAACCCACTTGAGGTGGCGGGTATCGACGCCTCCCTGCAGGATGAGATCCTCCAGCAGCCGTCCGACCGCGTTGTCAACCGCGGCTGTGACCACGCAGCTGCGCAGGCCGAAGCAGCGGCGAAGTCCCCGTACGACATTGTATTCTCCACCACCCTCCCAGGCCCGGAAGTGCCTGGTGGTATGCACCCTCTCGTCTCCCGGATCGAAACGAATCATGATTTCACCGAGAGCTGCCGCATCCCAGCGGCACTCCGATGCGGGTTTCAGATCAAGAACGGCCATTCTTCTCAGAGCCTCCAGCTAGGGTCAGTATTTTTACAGCAGCGCGGGCAGGATGGTACGTCTAGGATCCCTTCCGCTCCAGCAGGAATTTCTGTAATCCTGCAAGATCATCGGTGTTCACCAGGTCCACCCCTGCATCGAGGAGTACCTTCCAGACGGCAGGATCCTCAGGGGTTGCCCAGAAACGGACGACCCGGCCGCCCGAGTGGGCCTTGCTGACGATATCCCGCAGCTTCCTGGATTCTGCCGCGGGCATGGCTCCCTTTCCCCTCCACCTGAAAACCCGCGACCACCTGTCGCTGATCATCGGGAGAAAATGGGCAGGCTCTGCTGATTCAAGGTCCCCGATTCGCCCATCGACTCCTGCAAAGCGGAGCTCCTGCGCCTTCATCAGCTGCTTCGGGCGGTTCCCGCTGATCACCACCTTCACCGCCCGGGGCAGGTGCTTTCCGCCGCGAACCTCCGAGAGCATCGCCCGGTACTTTCCCAGGAGCTTGTGAAGAGCCGTGTAGGTCTTCTCCGCATTGTCCTTAATATCGATAAGAAGCGTAAAGACCGGGCCTCCGGGGTGAACCCGCCCGGAGTTTTTCCGGCTTCGCTCCAGCAGGGGATCGAGGTAGAGGGCCTCCAGGGTCCTGTTTTTATCGAGACTCGCTCTCTCATGGGCAACCAGCAGCACTCCATCAACGAGAAAAATGTCGGCCTCGGCGCTGCAGAAGCCGTGCGCAAGAGCATCGAGGAGCGGACGCTTGTGGAGGTAATCATTGTGGGCATGGGCCGCGGCGAGAGGCTTCGGAGCCCCCTCCTCAGCAGCAGCCGGGCAAGACCAGGTCAGGAGAAGCGCAAGGAGGCCGCAGACTTTATTCATCTCCCGTTTCCTTCTCCTCTTCAGCGGCTTCCCCGCCGGCGCTTTCGGCCTTCCAGGGGCTGGGAGTTTTCTTGGCGCTGAAAAAATCGCCGCCTTTTTTAACTTCATCATCGGTGCCCCAGTCCACCTGCTTGTCGAGCTTCTTCAGCAGGGGGATGTGCTTGGAGCAGTGGATATAGGCCTCCTCCACCTCGACCTCGACCCAGCGCTCAGGACTGCGGCCGCCGGTAATCTCGAGATCAGCGAGAATTTCAGCCGGCAGGTTCTCCCGCCCGAGCAGCTCCTCGTTCTCAACGATCACGGCCTTCCCATTGACATGCAGACCAATGGTGCTGGAAAAGAAATCGGCGAAGAACATCCCGATGTGCCCATTCGTTGAGAGATTGCCGAGACTCGCCATGACCCCGTTGCCCCTGTATTCGGGATAGGCGAGGTGCCTTGAGTCCAGGAAGCGAACGAAGCCGGGCTCGCCGCACCTCAGCGAACAGTCACACTCCCCCCCTGCATCGGCAGTAGAGACGAAGACCATCTCCTGGCGTGCGATGAACTCGCGCATCTCTTCATTGAGATGGTCGAGCATCTGCCTGGAATAAAAAGCCCGGGCACGCTTAGAGGTCCCGTAGCACTCCTGGAGCTCGTGCTCTCCATCGGAGCCGGGAAGCCCGGCTGAATACTCAGCTTTACCGCTCACTTCTCCTCCTGGTCGACGCCGAAGGTTTCCTGCGCGATCTTCTTGATGCCCTGCAGGTCCAGCTTGCCGGTACCCAGCAGCGGTAAGGCCTCGACCTTGATGAACTGGTTAGGCCTTGGAATAAAGAGATTGGGCAGCCCCATGCCACTGAGCTTGTCAACGATCCCGGGGATGTCATCCTCCTGCAGGGTGTGCAGCACCGCCAGGCGCTCGCCTTTCTTCTCATCCGGAATACAGGTCACAGCAAAAACCTGCATCGCCTCCCCGGAGGCCTCCTGGAGTGAATCCTCGACCTTGCCGTGGGGAACCATCTCGCCGCCGATCTTGGAGAACCTGGCCAGGCGGTCGGTGATCCGTATAAAGCCCTCCTCATCGACAGCCGCAATGTCCCCGGTGACGTACCAGCCATCGAGCAGGGCCTTGCTGGTGAGGTCTTCCCTGCCGAGGTAGCCCTGCATGATATTCGGACCGCTGACCAGCAGCATGCCCGGCTGGCCGGTCTCCATCTCGGTATCAAAATCATCCGGGTCGACCACCTTCACCGTAACCCCCGGAACCGGCTGCCCGACGGTACCCTGCCTCGAGCCGGGCTGGTAGAAGCCGGCGGAGCGGAAATCGAGAGTGTTGACCGCCACAACGGGAGCGCACTCCGTGGTCCCGTAGCCCTCCAGGGGGCGGATTCCGAACTGGTCCTCAAAGGCCTTCGCCACCCGGTCGGTGAGCTTCTCAGCCCCGGTGATCACGAACCGCAGGGAGCCGAACTGGGCCGCTGTGCAGCGCCTCAGGTAGAGCTGGAGGAAGGTCGGCGTCGACAGGAGCATGCTGATCCTGTACTGCTGCACCTTCTGGCCGATCAGCTCCGCATCCACCGGGTTGGGAAGAGAGACGCAGGCGATGGATTCATTGGCGGAGAACCAGAGGATCATATAGCCGAAGGAATGAAAGTGCGGCAGGATCCCCAGCAGCCGGTCCTCATCCCGGGGCCGGACGATCTGCGAGACCGCCTCGAGATTCGAGGCGACATTGAAATGGCTCAGCAGCACGCCCTTGGGTTCGCCGGTGGAGCCGCTGGAAAAAATCACGGTGATAATATCGTCTACCGAAACCTTCTTTCCCCCGGAACAGATTCTTTCGATCATCCGGACAGGGGCAAAGAGCGCCAGCAACATCGCCTGGAGCTTGCAGCCGATACCGATCGTCTTTTTCAGGTCATCAGCCCAGATCGGCTGGATATTGTCCGGCAGCTCGACCTCGGCCTTTTCCAGGAACACCCGGCTGGTCACCACGGTTTTCAGGCCGGCCTGGCGAATGGCTGATTCGAGCCCATCTTTTCCCGCCGTGTAGTTCAGGTTGACGCTCGTCTTTGCCGAGATCGCCGCACCGATATTGATCAGGGTAGAGCCCACCGAAGGCGGCAGCATAATGCCGACGTGCTCCTGGTCCTTCCATTCGCGCCGCAGACGCAGCGCCAGCGTGATCGAGCCGATCAGACCCTTGAGGCGACCTACCCGTGAGGTGTTCATATCGGCGAAGGCCAGCCTGAAGGGACGACCGAGGAGATGAGCCAGCAGAACCCCTGCGCCGAGTCCAATGAACGGACTCAGCGCGAGCCAGGCC
>CAZTRG010000052.1:0-98924 GCA_964615885.1 uncultured Planctomycetia bacterium
TGCACCAGTTGTTTCATCAGAAGCATCGCTGGGTAGCTAAGTTCGGAAAGGATAAACGCTGAAAGCATATAAGCGTGAAGCCTCCCGCAAAACTAGATATCCCATGAGGTACCTCGAAGACTACGAGGTTGATAGGCCGGAAGTGTAAGTACAGTGATGTATTCAGCTGACCGGTACTAATTTACCGATTGGCTTGACTGCCATCTTTTCCGCACAGGAGTGTTGCGCAGCGGTATTTACCGTTGGGTGCACCTGGCGGAACGTTCACAGCACTACGAGTGAACGTTGTCTGGTCAAGACCCCTACCAAGTTACACCAATTAAAATTTGCGGGTGCCTAAGGCAAAGAGGCCACACCCGTTCCCATTCCGAACACGGTAGTTAAGCTCTTTGCGCCGATGGTATTGGCTAACGCTGAGAGAGTAGGGAGCGCCCGCTTTATTTAACTTATTGACCCGTCAGGATACGGGGCCCTAAACCTGGGATCAGGTTTCGGAGGCCTCTGAGTCCTGGCGGGTTTTTTTTGTCAGTGTGTGTCGCCGGGAGAGCGTTTCGAATTGACGTTCCCTTCAGACTCCAACTATAATCCGAGTCGGCAGTGTGTTCGCTGCCACAACATCCTTTTGGACTTTTCAATATGAATACGGCAAATCCCAGGACAGCTCCTTTAGTTGGCCGGCAGCGCCTTGAAGCGTTGCTGCATGGATGCAATCGTGCATTCGCCTGTGCTGTTCTGTTTGTATTTCTGGCCGTAACCCTTTGGTTGCCGACCGTCTCTGCAGATGTGGAGACGGACGGAGTTACCTGTGCCGATGAAGCTGGGAGAGTCGAATTTTCCGGCAAATTGCCCAGTCAAGCCGGCCTGGTCCAGGGGGCTGTTGGTGTTTGTTCAGTAAATAACCATAACTATTGCATAACCTCCGAAACAGATTCTGGAGAGCGGTGCAGGTTGGTACAGTGGACTTCGAGTTCACGGTTTCAAAGTAGAACAGGAGCGATTTGTTTGAACCTAATCCTTCGTCGAGGTAAAGAAATGCCCTCTATTGCGGGTTCTTTACCTTTTTCGAACATCCTGGGAGGCATTTTCTCCCATGTTCGAGACGATATTTCATCCCGAGAGTCAGTCTTCGTCATGCCCCGGGGGTCCCTGGGGAAACGCGAGGCTGGTGCAGGACGTGTTCTTGTACCAAGGGCTCTTGGTTTACGGGTTTAGAACAGTTTGAGGCCGTGGTAGTTCAATCTGCCATGGCAGCCTGCCGGGCTGGGAGTGCAGATTGTGCTCCGGTCGGTTGGTTTTCCTCCGGTTCGCGGCGATTCCTCCCTGCTGTACCTTCCAGTTCTCACTCGGCTTCTGTTGAGGGGCGAGAGGAATGAGTCATGTCGAACCCATACATGCTCATCGGGATAGGCTTTGCTGTCGGCCTGGTCGGCTTCTTCCTTTTTTACAAATGGAAGATGGTTGCCGCCGGCAAGACTGCACAGGGCCTGCTTGATGAGGCTGAGAAACAGGGCAGCAAATTAAAAGAAGAGTTTCTTTCTAAGGCGAAGAAGGAATCCGGTAAGCATCGCGAACACCTCGAGAGCGAGGTCAATGCCCAGCGTAAGGATCTCGAGTCTGTCGAGTCCAGGCTGACCAAGAAGGAAGACAACCTCGACAGGAAGTTT
This sequence comes from uncultured Planctomycetia bacterium, assembly GCA_964615885.1. Lineage (GTDB taxonomy): Bacteria > Planctomycetota > UBA8108 > UBA8108 > UBA8108 > UBA8108. The sequence continues at coordinate 1,665 of CAZTRG010000052.1, forward strand.
GATCTTCTCAACAAGAAGGAAAGCTACCTCGAGAACAAGGAAGAGAGCCTCGATAAGCGCGGATCCCTTATGGAGCACCGCGAGCAGGAGCTCGAAGAGATTGTTGAGGAAGAGAAGCAGACGCTCTTCCGCGTCACCAACCTGAACCACGAAGATGCGAAAAAGCTCCTGCTGCAGAAGCTTGAGCAGGAGTTCGATCATGAGCAGGAGACGATGATCAACCGAATGCTCGAACGCATCAAAGAGACGGCAGAGACCCGTGGACGAGAGATCCTGGCGACCTGCATCCAGCGGATGTCTTCAACCTATTGCCGCGACATCACCCAGAGCACCATCGAGATCCCGAACGATGAGATGAAGGGACGGGTCATTGGCCGCGAGGGACGGAATATCCGTGCTTTTGAGAAGGCAACGGGTGTCGACGTGATCGTCGATGATACCCCCGGCGTTATCATCATCTCCTGCTTTGACAGTATTCGCCGCGAGATGGCCCGTAAATCGATGGACCAGCTGATCACCGATGGGCGGATTCACCCTGCCCGGATCGAAGAGATTGTCCAGCAGGTCAAGCGAGAGATGAACGACATCATCCAGGAGGAGGGAAAGAAGGCGGTCTATGACCTGAATCTTCCCGGGGTCCATCCGAAGATGATAACGCTCCTGGGGCGCCTGAAGTTCCGTTCCAGCTATGGCCAGAATGTTCTCGAGCATGTGAAAGAATGTGCCCATCTTGCGGGCATGCTGGCCGCCGAGCTGGGTATGGATGTGGTTCTCGCCAAGCGCTGTGCGCTGATGCACGATGTGGGAAAGGCTGTTGACCATGAGATCGAGGGTGGGCACCCCGACATTGGGGCCAACATTGCCCGCCGTTATGACGAGCCCGAGGAGGTGGTCAACTCGATTGCTTCCCACCACAATGATGTTCCGCAGGAGACGATCTACGCGGTTATCACCCAGATAGCCGACTCGATCTCCGGATCGAGGCCGGGCGCCAGGGGAGAGACCCTGGAGCGTTATATCAAGAAGCTCGAAAATCTCGAGGCCGTTGCGCTCAGCTTCCCCGGGATCCAGGCTGCCAATGCAATCCAGGCCGGACGTGAGATCCGGGTTTTTGTCAATTCTCAGAAGGTCAATGACAAGAAGGCGATCAAGCTCTGCCGGGATATTGCCAAGGAAATTGAAAACACCTTGCAGTACCCCGGTGAGATCAAGGTTACGCTCCTGCGGGAAACCCGTGTTGTTGAATACGCCAGGTAAGTGAGGCAAAAGTGCAGATCAAAGTCCTACTGATTGGCGATATTGTCGGCAAGCCCGGAAGATCCGTGGTCAAGGAGCTCCTTGGCAACTTCGTGAGCGAAAACAACATCGAGTTTGTTATCGCCAACGGCGAGAACGCCGCCCAGGGTTCCGGTATCACAGAGAATCTCTTCAAGGAGATTGTCGGGGCCGGAGTTGACGTGGTGACCAGTGGTGATCATACCTGGAGGCGCAAAGAGGTTATTCCAGTCCTGGAGAATGACAAGCGCCTGCTGCGGCCTCACAATTATCCCGCCACCTGTCCGGGCAAGGGTCGCCGGGTCTTTGATACCCCCCAGGGTTTTCGGATCGGGGTTGTCACCGTTCTCGGCAGGGTGTTTATGTCAGGGGTTGAGTGCCCCTTTCTCACGGTTGCAAAAGCGGTGGATGAGGTCAAGGTCTCGACCCCAATGTGCATTGTCGAGGTCCATGCTGAGGCCACCAGTGAGAAGATCGCCATGGGCTGGCGTTTCGCCGGAAAGGTGTCCTGCCTGTTCGGTACCCACACCCACATTCCAACCGCAGATGAGCGGGTACTTCCCGGCGGCACGGCCTACATTACCGACCTGGGAATGACCGGCCCCTACGATTCGGTCATCGGGCGTAAAAAAGAGAGCGTTATCTACAAGTTTGAAACAACCATGCATGCTCCCTTCGATGTTGCAACCGGGGATGTGCGCTTGTGTGGTGCGGTGGTAACTCTCGACACAGAGACGGGCAATGCGACGGCTATCGAGAGGGTCATGCTGTATAGCGGGCGGGGTTGAAATGGATGAAAGCCAGGGTGAGTTCGATTTCTCGACCAGGCAGAAGGTCTGGTCTGTCGGGGAGTTTACCAGGCAGGTGCGTGGCATCCTGGAGTCGACCTTTGACAGCCTGCAGGTAAGGGGCCAGATCGGGAATATCACGCGGGCCCAATCAGGCCATATCTACATGAACCTGGTTGATGATGAGGATGGTGGAAAATCGCGTATTTCCAGCTCGCAATTGAGAGTGGTCATGTGGCGGGGGCAGGCAGCACGCCTGCGTTTTGAGCCGGAGACCGGGATGAAGGTCGTGGTGAGCGGCAAGATCACGGTTTATGAACCCAAGGGGGAGTACCAGCTGGTAGCCGCCCGGCTTGAACCCGAGGGCGTGGGAGAGCTCCAGCTTGCCTTCGAACAGCTGAAGGCGAAGCTCCAGGATGAGGGGCTGTTTGATATTGAGAAGAAAGCCGAGTTACCATTTTTCCCCGAAAGGATCGGCCTGGTTACCTCTTCTTCCGGGGCGGCCGTTCGGGACTTTCTCAGGACCCTGTATTCACGCAATGGGCAGGCCCAGGTCCGCCTGGTTCCTGTTCGTGTCCAGGGAGAGGGGGCGGCACTCGAGGTGGCGCGGGCTATAGAGCTTCTGCAGCGGGACGATGCAGGGGTGGATGCCATCGTGCTGACCCGGGGGGGAGGCAGCCTGGAGGATCTCTGGGCCTTCAATGAGGAGGTGGTAGCCCGGGCGATAGCCGCCAGCGGCATCCCGGTTGTTTCGGCGATCGGGCATGAAGTGGATTTCACCATCGCCGATTTCGTTGCAGATGAACGGGCGGCGACTCCTACCGCGGCGGCCTCGCTTGTAAGCCCGGACCGGGGGGAATTGTTGCGGAGACTGGATGCCAACCAGCGCCGCCTTGCGCTGGGCTTGCGTTCCTGGGCTGACCGGGGGGAGAGTGAGCTGGCCAGGTGCAGGGCTTCCCGCTACCTGTCGGATCCGCAGCTTGTCGTCGAGGAGAGGCTTGAACATCTTGACAGGGTACTGGGAGACCTTCGGCTTCTAGCCGCCGGCCGGCTGGATGAGATGGAGCACCGGCTCTCCCTGCTTGGTGCCCGCCTGGAAACCCTGAGCCCCTATGCCGTTTTGAAGCGGGGCTATGCGGTGGCGCTGGATGCGGCCGGTGAGGTGGTGTCTGATGCGGAAGACCTGAGCGTGGGAGACCTCCTGCGCCTGCGGCTTGACCAGGGGGAGGCCGGGGTCAAGGTAGAAGAGCTCGGGTAGGCGGCAGAGTTAAGGACAAATACTGCGGAGGTAAGCAGGAAGATGGCAAAGAAAACCAAGAAACCTGATTTTGAGAGTGAGCTCGCGAAGCTCGAGGAAGCTGTTGAAAAGCTCGAAGATGGGAGCCTGACGCTGGATGAGGCGATTGCCCAGTTCGAGGTCGGCTTCAAATCCTGGCGCCATTGCCAGGATCTTCTTGAGAAAGCCAGGAAGAAGATCGAGGTCCTCTGTGAAGAGGTGGGTATTGCCGCCGAAGAAGACGGCTCCCTCTCCTGGGAAGATTCTGAGATGGATCCCGATGCCGGGCAGGGGGAGGCCGGGTAAGGGTATTGCCGCGCGCTTGAGATGATTTATGAAGGCCCTGTTACAGAGAGTCAGGACTGCATCGGTGGAGGTTGATGGAGAGATCGTGAGCTCCATCGATAAGGGACTGCTCGTTTTCCTCGGTGTGGGAAAGGGCGACACCGAGGAAGATGGTAAAAAGCTGGCTGCAAAAGTAGTCGATTTGCGGATCTTTCCAGATGAGAATCATTCTATGAACAGATCACTGCAAGATTCCGGAGGAGAGGTATTGCTGGTTTCCCAGTTTACCCTCCAGGCCGACTGCCGCCGTGGGCGCAGGCCTTCCTTTACCGGGGCGGAAGATCCCGCCCGGGCCGAGGAAATGTACAAGGCCTTTGGAGAGCACCTGCGTTCAAGTGGAGTCAGCACCCGGGAGGGAGTATTCGGGGCTCATATGAATGTCCGGCTCGATAATGATGGGCCGGTTACGATCATGCTGGACAGCGCCCACCTGTCTCGTTCCGGCGGAGGCAGTTGAATGCACAACAGGAATTCCCCGAACTTCCGCCATGAGCTGGATTACTACAACATCCTGGGAGTCAGCGAGAGTTCCAGTGGGGAAGAGATCCGCAGAGCCTACCGCAGGCTGGTTCTCGACGCTCATCCTGATAAAAACCCTCATCGCCGGGAGTGGGCTGAGCATCGTATTCGCCTCCTCATAGAGGCCTTTGATATCCTTGGGAATGAAGACAGCCGCCGGGTTTTCGATATCCATCGCAAGGCGGCGGCCAAGATGCGGGGTGAGGGAGAGCCCTTCTTTTTTACCAGGAATACGCCGGGAGCCCGGGCCTTGCTGGTCCTGTATTTGATGACCAATAAGCAGGAGGAAAAAGGTGCGAAGCTGCTGGTGGAGATGGAGGAGGAATACGGCAGCGAATACCTTCGGGAATATCTTTGCCGGGAGGATTATCTCGACAGCCTGTTCCTGCTCGCAGAGTATTACATTCGGCAGAAAAATTTCCTGGCAGCAGCGGAGCGGCTGCGAGTTTTCTATCATCATGAATGCCATTCAAGTTCACCCCGGCACTATTACAGCCAGGTCCTGGACCACCTGAGAAATCTCTACCTGCGTAAGTTGCCCGGGATACTTGCTCCGGGACTTCTCAGTACCTATCTCGCCGAGGCCGCCGACTTTCAGCTGAAACAGAACGACGAGGTCCTGCGGTTGCACCTGCTGGCGCGGGCCGCCATGGACAGCGAGAATTTTACAGTCGCACAGCGAGCGCTTGAGTCGTTTAACCAGCTCAATCCAGCCTCCAGCGAGCTGCAGGAATTGCGTTCCCGGCTGGCACAAATGCAGGATGTCAGCATTGTGAACAGGAAGGTCTGCAAACAGGGTGCAGGTGTCAGGGGCGGTCTGTGAGCAGGCTCTATGCGGTTGTGCTGGCGGGTGGCAGGGGGAGCCGGTTCTGGCCGCTGAGCAGTCCGGAGCAGCCGAAGCCTCTTCTTCCGCTCTGTGAAGATGGAAGCTCGATGTTGTCAAGGACGTGGCAGCGGCTGGAGAGCCTGGTCGGTGGGCAGGGGGTCTTTGTCGTCTCGGACTCGAAGCATTCAGAATTGATCGGAAGCCAGCTGCCGGAGCTCCCGGCCGGGAGATTCCTTGAGGAGGAGGGCAACAGGGGAACTGCCGCTGCCGTGGCACTGGCGGCTGAGCGTATCTGCCGCGAGGATCCCGGGGCTTTACTCCTGGTCTGCCCTTCAGACCACCGGATCTCTCCCGCTGGAGAGTTCCCCCGCACCATCGAGTTTGCTCTCAAGTGCCTGGAAGAGCTGGAAGGCCAGGAGGACCCGCCAAGCATCATCCTCGGAGTTGAGGCCCGCTCTCCTCTGTCCTGCTATGGATATCTCAGCTGCGGAGAGGTCCTTGAGGCCTCGGCCGGATTGGAATGCAGCCGGGTTTCTGCATTCAGGGAGAAGCCGGACCCTGCTGCTGCCGCAAAGCTCATCGACAGCGGCGGTGCACTCTGGAGCACGGGCATTTTTCTCTGGAGGGCTGAAGATTACCTGCGCTTGTATGAGAAATACCTCGGAGGGTCCGCCTCGGCTTCCGGCGAATCGGTATCGATAGACGTGGGGATCCTGGAAAAAGCCTCGGATGTTTTTTCGGTGAGGGCATCCTTTTCCTGGCTCGATGTCGGCACATGGGATCGCTATGCGCTTGAGCTTGAGGAGGACGGAGAGGGCAATCGTGTTCGCGGAAATTTTGTCAGCCTTGATACTAAGGATTGCATCGTCGTATCAGGCCGGAGGATGATAGCCGCTGTCGGGGTAAAGGATCTCGTTATCGTTGAGACCGAAGACTCGGTGCTGGTTTGTCATCGCGACTCGGCGGAGAGGGTTCGGGAGCTTGTGCAGGAAATAGAAAAGCGCAGGGACGAGGATGATTCATAGCCGGCGGAAGGCTGAATTGAGACAGGGCAAGGACAGGTTTTCAGATGGCTAAGCTCCTCGGGCTGGATCACGGCGACAAGCGCTTCGGTATTGCCTTAAGCGATGCAGGCAAGGTGATTGCAACGCCCAGGCTGGTTGTCGAGGGGGAGGACGCTCTCTGGCAGACGCTCGAGTCCCTGATGAGCGAAGAGGATATCGAGGCGGTTGTGAGCGGCCTGCCGCTGAACATGGATGGCGCTGAGGGGCCCCGGGCCAGGAAGGTCATAGAGTTTTCGCGTGTTCTCGAAGAAAAGACCGGTCTGCCTGTACACTTCCAGGATGAGCGGCTGAGCAGCTTTGAGGCAGAGAGCGCTCTCTCTGAAGCCGGCGTACACGGCAGCAGGCGCAAGAGCCGGGTAGATATGGTTGCCGCACAGATCATTCTGCAGGGTTATCTGAACCAGATTAACGAGGAACCTCCGGTAAGGGGAGAATGACCGGCCTGCAGGAGCCTGGGGACCTTTTTTTTTCTCATTTGACCCTGTGGGACATCTTTAGCTTGCCCGGTTAATGCCCTGTGTTAGGATAGCGGGCTTGATATACAGAATTCAGTAGTAAGTGATAATAGAAGGCCGGTTTAGGAAGAATGGAAATAACCGAGATGACTCGTTCGGCCGTTGCCGAACACTTTGCCCGGAAGAAAGGTGATACGGGCAGCCCCGAGGTGCAGATAGCTCTTCTCAGTCAGCGAATCAAGGCTCTCACCGAGCACCTCAAGGAACATAAGAAGGACCATGCAACCCGCCGTGGACTTCTCATGCTTGTAGGGCAGAGGGCCAAATTGCTGCGATATCTCGCCCGAGAGGATATCGAGCGTTATAAAACGCTGATTGGTGAGCTGGGTCTTCGCCGCTGACCACCGCTGGGGTGCTTGCATCCCTTCCCCGGCTGGTTACTTCCAGGGTGGTCAACCTGCAGGTTGGCTGCGGAAGGCAGAGCGAAGGCGGGAAGTCATGAAATAACATTCAATCCTTTCCGGGTTGAATCAAGGCAGAGCCGCAAAAGGCGGCAAGAGCGGTATTGCCCGGGCTGAAAACAGCCAGGAGGCGGATCGCAACAGCAGCAAGGAGGCTGGAAGGAAAGAAAAAGTACAAGAAGCGGACCCCCGATCAGCCGGGGCTCCAAGAGGTAACAGGTAAGAAATATTCAGTTTTAGCAGTAGAAGAAATAAAGAAGAAGATGACAGCAAAAGTAGAAAAAGAAATTGCAGGCAGAACCTTAACCATCGAGACCGGGAAGATTGCCCGGCAGGCAAACGGAGCGACCACCGTCAGGTATGGTGATACCCAGGTTTTCACCGCGGTAACCTCCTCCTCGGCCAGGTTCGGCATGAACTTCTTCCCCCTCACGGTTGATTACAGGGAGAAGACAACCGCAGCGGGTAAATTCCCCGGTGGATTTATAAAAAGAGAAGGTCGCCCGACGACCAAGGAAATCCTGACCTGCCGCCTGATCGACAGGCCGATCCGCCCGATGTTCCCCGACAGCTATTCGAAGAACCCCGAGGTCGCGGACACTTCGGTCGCGGCTATGGTTCTTTCCGTAGACCAGGAAAACGATCCTGATATTCTCGCCGGCATCGCCACCTCGGCAGCCGTTGCGGTTTCTGACATCCCCTTCCTCGGCCCCCTCGGGACAGTTCGAATCGGACTTATCGATGACGAGGTCATCGTGTTTCCGACCCATGAGCAGCTCAAGGAGAGCAAGATGGACCTGGTTGTTGCAGGAACCATGGATGCGGTCACGATGGTCGAATGCGGAGCACAGGAAGTCTCCGAGGAGAAGATCATTGAGGCCATAGAGAAGGCTCACGAGGTCATCCGGGAGATCGTTGAAATGCAGAACGATCTCGCCGAACAGGTCGCCAAGCCGAAAATGGAGCTCGAGGATCTTCCGGATCACTCTGAGCAGACGGCTGAGCTCAAGTCAAAGTATTCCGAAGGTTTTCGTGACAAGCTCCTGACCGAGGGCAAGCATCATCGCAGCAAGGCGGTGTCGGAGTATGTTTCGGCCTGTCTTGATGAGGTCAGCCCGGAGCCTGAGGAAGGCGCCGAGCCGGACCCCTCTGTTCCCGACCGTGACCTGGTCAAGAGCCTCTTGCGCAATCTCGCCGATGAGGCTGAGAGGGATCTCATCCTTTCCGGAACGCGAACCGATGGACGGGGTTATACCGATATCCGGGAAATCAGAGGAGAGGTGGGGGTCCTGCCCAATCGAGTGCATGGTTCTTCCCTCTTTACCCGTGGAGAGACCCAGTCCCTCGTGTCGGTAGCGCTTGGAACCGGCAAAGACCAGCAGATCGTTGATGGGCTTGGTGAAGAGTACAAGGAGCGCTTCATGCTCCATTACAACTTCCCGGCCTTCAGTGTCGGAGAATCCTGGCCCAACCGCGGACCGAAGCGCCGCGAAATCGGCCATGGCAACCTGGCCCAGCGGGCGCTTGCAGCGGTCATGCCTGAGGAAGAGGACTTCCCCTATACCGTCCGGATTATCTCGGACATCATGGAGTCCAATGGATCCTCCTCGATGGCCTCGGTTTGCGGCGGTGCCCTCGGCCTCATGGATGCCGGCGTGAATATTCGCCAGCCGGTTGCCGGAATTGCCATGGGCCTTGTCACCGATGGTGAGAAGAACGCCATCCTCAGTGACATTCTCGGCAGCGAGGATCACAACGGGGACATGGACTTCAAGGTGGCCGGTACCCAGTTTGGTATTACCGCCCTTCAGATGGACATCAAGATCACGGGTGTCAGCCAGGAGCTCCTGGCCGAGGCACTCGAGCAGGCTCGCGAGGGACGTATTCATATCCTCAAGGAGATGATGAAGGCTCTGAACAAGCCGCGTGATGATATCTCTCCCTTTGCTCCCCGGATTATCCAGATTCGAATCGATCCGGAGAAGATCGGCCTGATCATTGGCCCCGGCGGCAAGATGATCAAGAGCATCCAGGAGGAGACCGGTACCACGATCGAGATCGAGAACGATGGAGTCGTGACGATCTGGAGTACGGACATGGAAGGTGCCGAGGGTGCCCAGGGTAAGATCGAGGCCCTGACCGAAGAGGTCCAGGCCAACCGGATCTATGAGGGCAAGGTGGTTTCGATCAAGGATTTCGGCTGTTTTGTCGAGGTCCTGCCCGGCCAGGAAGGACTGGTCCACGTCAGCGAACTCGCAGATGGCTTTGTCGACAAGGTCGGCGACCTGGTCTCAATCGGAGACATCATCAAGGTCAAGTGCCTCGGCACTGACAACCAGGGTCGCATCAAGCTGTCGAAGAAGGCTGCCGAAGACGGAGGCGACGGAGGTGGCGGGGGCAGTGATGCCCCGGCACCCAAAGAGCGCTCCCGTGAAGGTGGCGGTGATCGCGGCGGTGATCGCGGCGGTGACCGTCGTGGTGGCCGTGGCGGCGGAGACCGCCGCCGTGGCGGTGGCCGCGGTGGAGACGGCAGAGGCCGTGGCGGTGATCGCGGAGGACGCGAGCGCGGCCGTAGCGAAAACCGCGAAGGTGGCGGTGGCGACAGGGCCCCTAAGGATGACGGCGGGGACTCCCGCGACTGAGGCCGGAAACAGGGCTCTCACTGTGGCAGGGCGGACAACACCTCAGAAGTAGTGTTTTTTCCTGAGGTAGAGAAGCAGTCCCCCTGCCCCGGCGAGAGCTCCGCCAATTCCCCAGATGATGCCCAGCAGAACTCCTCCGCCTGGGGCGCCTGCCTCTTCTTCAGCTTCGGCGGTAGGGGGCGCGGCCTCTTTGGCTCCAGCTGGAGACTTTTCAGCCGGGTTCTTTTCAGGCGTGGGTTTTTCGACTTCCGTGTTTTCCGGAGCTTCCGGTTCGGTTGTCTTTCCGCCCTCCTTTTCAGGGAGCGGGGGAGCAGCAGCGGCAGCCTCTGCGGCCTGGATCCGGCTGTCAATCAGGTTCAGGTCCTCCTCGATCTTCGCGCTGGTTTTTCCTGCAAGGAAGACCTCTCCCTCAGCCAGCTCACTCGCCATCTTCTCGTTGGCCTTGAAGGACAGGGAGATGGCTTCATGCCAGGTCTTCAGTGCATTCTTTTTCTTGGTGGTGAAGAAGGGCGATTTCGGCCGGTCCTCCATCCTTGCTTCGCAGCGGCGGTAGGCTTTCTCAAATTCAAGCAGGAGGGTGTCGAGGTCAAAGAGGTCGCTCTTGAGTGATCTCATCTGCTTCTGGCTTGTGCGGATCTCGTCGTAGATCTTCCGGGCCTCTTCATTTCCGGACTTGTCCTTGAATTGCTCCAGCCTCTCCATAAACCCCCTGGTCGCAATCAGCGCTTTTTCGCAGCTTCGCCTGAGCTCACCGGTGTCGATTTCTTTTTCCCGGGTCTGGATCGCGGTCAGCGAGTCGAAACGTCCCTGGGCATCCTTGAGGAGTGCCTCAGGATCAAAAGTTTTAGCGGCGGTGACTTCGCCCTCCTTCGGGGCTTCCGGGGTTTTGGTTTTCGGTTTTACCGGGTCAGGCTGGCGGCGTACCCAGAGCTTTCCGTAGCAGGTGTTGCAGGTTGTCTTGCCGGTAAATCGGCAGGAAGGGCAGATTCCTGCGGGAAGCTCTGTTTTACATTTGTGGCTTCCCTTGCCCCTGCAGCTCGGGCAGGGATAGGCGCCTTCGCCGCCGCACTTGGGGCAACGCTTTTCCCGGCTGCCGAATTTTCCATCGCCCCCGCAATATCCACAGTTGATCCGCCCGGGGCCGGCCTCGTTGGGTTCTTCGGCATTCGGCTTGTTGCATTGGCGGCAGGGGCGCCGGCCTCCGCCATCGCATTGCGGGCAGGTCTTGTAGAGCTTGCCTTTTCCATCGCAGGCCCTGCAGGCCATCTTGCCCTTCTCGTCGCATTGGCGGCAGCGAACGAAATCATCACCCAGGGGGCGGTCTTCCTGCGCCTGTCCCTGGACCAGGAAGCCGGCAAGGATAGCCACAAGAGCGAGCAGGAGGAGCAGGGAGTGTCTGATTTGCATCGTGAAAATCGCCGATGACAGTCGCCTGTGACGACTTTCATCACCTTCAAGGGCGTAAAAGGTTTAACAGTTTAAGTTTAAACTCTAATACCCGATCAGGCAACGAGGCAGAGCCCGGGTGAACAGGACTTTGGTTCAGGGCTGTTTAGCTTTCTTGATCGCATCGCCCAGCCATTTGGCGAATTTGGTACCGCCTGGCAGGTCGGCGCCCTCGAATCGGGCCAACACAGTTTCCGGTTGGTCCGGATCAACGAGTACGTAAATCGGCAACGCGAGTTTACCGGTCATTCGTTTCTGCATTTCAGTGAAGGCCGTTCCCAGTTTTTCGTCCTTATGGTCGGTATGCAGGCGAACCTCGATGACCTTCTTCAGCAGTTTTTCATGTTTCGGTAAGACGGAGACCTCCATCGATCGGCAGTTCACTCAGGTGAAGCCGGTGAAGTTGACCAGGGCGAGCTTGTCCTCGGCTTTTGCCAGGCTCATGCCCAGCTCAGGATCATCCTTTATGAGACCACGGGGAAAGATGATACCGAATAGCCCGTCGGCTTCTGCCCGCGCCAAGGGCTTCCCGGCCCTTACCAGCTCGTCAAGCCTGCGGGCAAAGGCAATCCTGTCGCTGTGATCGTATTTGGCAGTAGCTGTTGGCAGGCCGGCCGGCGAGGCGGCTGCCGGGGGGGGAGCCAGTGCGGCGGTGATGAAGTCAAGCTCGGCCCCGGGCCTGCTGCAGCTGAAGAAATAGGCCGACAGGGCGAGGACCAGGAGACTTGCCGCCAGGCTCCTGAGCGAGGCGCCTTTGAAACCCCGATGTGCACTTACCAGGTAGAGGCCGGCCAGGGTAAAAATAACTGCCCAGGCCAGGAGGAACATCTCCTGGTTCAGGATAGGATCGTCATTATTTAAGGCGACATCCGCATTGGAGAAAAACTTGAGCGCGGCGGCAACCTCAAGGAATCCGAGGAAGACCTTGACCTTGTTCATCCATTCTCCCGATCGCGGCATCGACTTGGTCCAGGCGGGGAAGAGTGCCAGGAAGAAGAAAGGGGTTGCCATGGTCAGGCCGAAAACGCTCATGCCGAGGAGGATCTTGCCGGTGCTTCCGCCTTCTGCTGTTGCCGTCAAGGCGAGCAGGCCACCCATGACGGGGGCCGTACAGGTAAACGATGTGATCACGAGTGTCGCACCCAGCAGGAAGACTCCCAGCAGGCCGGAGCGGCCGCTGACCTTCGATGCCAGGTTGTTGAGCCCGGTTGGGAGGCGAATGGTGAAGAGATTGAAGAAGCTCAGGGCGAAGACCAGGAAGACGATGCCGAAGCCGAGATTCAGCAGCCAGTTCTGCGCAAACCTGATGATGATGTCTCCAACGAGAAGGCCGATCACGTTGAAGCAGGCAATGATGCCCAGGCCGTAACAGAGAGCCAGCGGCAGGACCTTCCCGTTCCTGGCCTCGGCCTGCTTGGTGAAGAAGGCGATGGTGATCGGGATCATTGGATAGGTGCAGGGCATGACCAGGGCGAAAAGCCCTCCGCCGATCATGGCAAGGATGAAAGCCAGCAGCCCATCACCCCCTGGCTCCGTGCCCCCTGGGGCAACGGGGGGGGCAGCAGCCTCGGGCTGCTCTCCCTCCACGGGTGGCCCGATCATTGCGACGAGGGTCTTTTTGGCCGTTGCCTTCGGGTCGCAGAGGAGGTCGCTGCAGGCCATGTAGGTCACGGTCACCTCGATCTCGAGCTTTCCCTCAGGGGCATCCGCTGGAACGACGAAACCCTGCCGAAGCGCGCCACCACCTTCCAGGGTGTGATGGAATTCCGGTTCGTCAAAGAGCTTGATCTCTTTCACTTTCGGCGGCGGGTAGAGTGGTTCATTATCAAGCTTCGCACCCGCCTCTCCGCTTCCCTTGAAGCTGGCCTTGATGGAGGTCGGCAGCCCGGTAGTTGCCGGGTGGCTGGGAGCGTAGAGATACCAGTCCTTGGCGGTTTCGTAGGAGGCCACGATCTCGCCGCGCCCACCGGCGGGAATCTCCGCCGATTTGAGGGTGATTTCCCAGGTGGCGTGTTCCTCCTCGCCGCCCTGGGCGCCCTCGCCGAGCAGGTCAAATTGGGCGGTGGCCAGAGCGGGGATCCCCAGCAGTAAGAGGATGAGAATACTCTTTGCTGCCGTCATCCTGTGATTCTCATAACTCATACGAAACTGTCTCTGTTGGCTGGGCCAGTCTGCGGGGGGCGTGAAGCCATAACTGATCTACTGGGAATTATTTTAGAGTCCACGGGTTCGCTGTCCATTCAGATCAGGCAAAAACCTCTGTTGCAAAGTGGGTCAAATCTTTAAGAAGTGTGAAATTGAGCTCCAGAATCTCCCGCAGTTGGGGCTGCTTCGATTATAATACGCAACCTCGTAGTATCCGGACGGGGCGTTTTTCGTAAGAAATCACCCCCTTGGCGGGCCTGAGCAGTTACGGCTCTTTCGCGGCCCGGGAGTATGGACAGAATTTAATCGAAGTTAAAAGGAGAACGACGTGGCCCTGGAATTTGATGACAGTAATTTTGAAGCGGAAGTGGTGAACTCAGAAACACCGGTGGTGGTCGACTTCAGTGCGACCTGGTGCGGCCCCTGCCAGCAGCTGGCGCCGATTATCGACGAGCTGGCCGGCGAGTATGAAGGCCGGGTCAAGATCGGCAAGGTGGATATCGATAATGCGCAGTCCACGGCCGCGGCCTACGGCATCATGTCGGTTCCCGCTGTTCTCTATTTCAAGGGCGGCGAGAATGTGGACCAGCATATCGGTCTCAACCCCAAGTCAGTCTACAAGGAGAAGATCGACAGTCTTCTCTGAGAGTTTATTCCGTTTTCCACAGCCGGCGCTGCCTGGGAGCGCGGCAGCCCACAGCAAGAGGCGATGAGCTTGAGCGGTTTTCTCGATACCCTGCGTGAGAGGGGTTTCATAGAACAGACAACGGATGAGGCTGCGCTGGAGAAGCTCTTCAGTGATGGCGGGGAGACCGTATCGGCCTATATCGGTTTCGACCCGTCCTCCAGCAGCCTCCACGTCGGCAGCCTCGTTCCCATCATGGCTCTTGTCCACCTGCAGCGCGGCGGGCATCGCCCGATCGCCCTGGTGGGAGGCGGAACCGGACGGGTTGGAGACCCCAGCGGAAAAACAGAGATGCGGAAGATGCTCGGGGAGGACAGTGTCGATGAGAACCTCCTGGGAATCCGCAACCAGCTCTCGCGCTATCTCGAGCTCAGCGAGTCCGGAGCCGAACCCGGTGCCGGCAGCGATTCCCGGAATACCGGCTTTGCTGTCGATAATGCAGAGTGGCTCCTCGGGCTCAACTACGTCGATTTCCTGCGCGATATCGGCCGGCATTTCAGTGTCAACCGGATGCTCAGCGCTGAGAGTGTCAAGCTGCGGATTGATTCAGAGAGTGGGCTCTCTTTTCTCGAGTTCAACTACAGTATTCTCCAGGCCTACGACTTCCTCGTACTCAACCAGCGCTATGGCTGCCAGGTCCAGATGGGCGGCAGCGACCAGTGGGGCAATATCGTCGCCGGTATTGACCTCATTCGGCGCGTCGATGGCAAGCAGGCCTACGGCATCACCTTTCCTCTCATCACCACCGCCAGCGGCGCGAAGATGGGGAAGACCGAGGCCGGTGCGGTCTGGCTCGATGGCGATCGCACCAGCCCCTACGACTACTACCAGTTCTGGATCAACACCGACGACCGCGATGTCGGCCGCTTCCTGAGGCTCTTCACCCTGCTTGCAGTCGAAGAGATTGAAAAGCTAGAGGCTCTCGAAGGCGCCGATATCCGCCAGGCCAAGCAGCGGCTGGCCCTTGAGGCGACAGCTCTCAACCATGGGCAGGAGGCTGCCGAACAGGCCGCCGAGGCCGCCAAGGCACTTTTCTCCAAGGAGGGAGGGGGCGGGGAATCGGTGCCAACCCACCAGCTGGATGCCGCCGATCTCGAAGAGGGAATCCCGGCGATCCAGCTCTTCAATGATTGTGGCCTCTGTGACTCCAAGGGCGCGGCCAGGCGCCTGGCCAGGCAGGGCGGGCTCTACGTCAATGATGAAAAAGCTGAAGAAGACAGGGTGTTAACCTCCGCCGACCTTGATAATGAATGTATCATGCTGCGTGCCGGTAAGAAGAAACACAGGCGAATCGAGGTGTCCTCATGACGTTGAAACTGAAGAATTCTCTCGGTGGCGCCGTCGAAGATTTCCGTTCCATCGAGCCCCGGAAGGTACGCATGTACCACTGCGGCCCGACGGTTAACCAGCCAATCCATATCGGCAAGTTCCGCTCCTACCTGCTGGCTGACGTTCTTCGCCGTCATCTCGAGCGCTCCGGCTACGAGGTCCTGCAGGTGATGAATATCACCGATGTCGGGCATCTCAACGAGTTCGAGGAGGACGTTGTTGAAATTGCCGCCGGCCGGACTGGAGACTATGCCTGGGAGCTGGCAGAGAACGAGATGCGTCTTTTCCACGCCGACCGGCGCGCCCTCGGTATCCGGGGTGCGCACGAGTATCCCAAGGCCCGCGAGCATGTAGAGGAAATGATCGAAACGATCCGACTGCTCGAAGAGGCTGGGGCGACCTATACCGAGGGAGGCAATCTCTACCTCGACATCACCCGCTACGAAAAGATCGGTTGTCTTTGCGGCCTGGGCCTTGAAGAGCTTGCCGAGTCCCAGGGTGGATCCATGACGACAGAGGGAGGGCAGAAGCGGAACCCTCTCGATATCGATCTGTGGAGAACCGATGCCCTGCACCAGATGCGCTGGGAGAGCCCCTGGGGCAGCGGCTTCCCGGGCTGGCATGTCGAGTGCGTGGCCATGAGCAGAAAGTACCTCGGCGAGTATTTTGATATCCACACCGGGGCTGAGGACAACATCAATCCCCATCACGAATTCGAGATGGCCCAGGCCTCGGTTTTGAGCTCAGGGGGCACCGATCGCGACCCGCTTTCCCATTACTGGCTGCACAGCGGGCCTGTCAGCGTTGAGGGGCAGGCGATGAGCAAGGCCAACGGCAATGTCGTCCCCGTCAGGGAGCTCCTCGAGTCAGGAATCAGGGGGAACGTGGTTCGCGTAGCCCTGCTTTCAGAACATTACCGTGAGAAGCTTGATTTCGGCGAGGCGGCTCTCGACAGGGCCAGCGAGGCAGTCAATCTCATCCTGGGTTTCCGCGACCACCTCCGGAGCCTCCCCGGGGAAGACTCCGCCGAAGCTGAGCCGGTACCCCAGTGGATTTCCGACACAGATGCCGCCTTTACAGCTGCGCTCGATGAAGATCTCGACTACTGGAAGGCCATCTCCACAGTGGTTGAGGCGGTTGGAGCCCTGGAGGCTGACACCGTGGGCTCCCCGGCCCGTGCGCTCGATGCCCTGGGGGACTGGGACAGGATCCTCGGGATCTTCTGAAGGCCGGTCTCAAAGACCGGCTCAGAGACCGGCTCAGAGGCTGAGGTCGGGGAAGAAGATCCCCAGGATAACCAGGGCCAGCGCCGCGGTGACGATCACGAGTCCGCTGGCGAAATTGGCATCGGGGTCGATGTCGAGCTCTTCCCGGGCGGGCCGCATGTACATATTTACGACGAGCCTCAGGTAGAAATACAGTGAGATGACCGACCCCGCGATACCCGCCAGGGCAAGCCAGGTATGGCCTCCATCAAGCGCTGCGCGGAAGATGTGCAGCTTGGCCCAGAAGCCGGCGGTTGGTGGAATTCCGGCAAAGGAAACCAGGACGACCAGCAGGCAGAGGGCCAGCACCGGCCTGCTCGAGGACAGGCCCCGGTAGTCTTCGAAGGTTTCCCGGTCCTCTCCGTTCTCTCCGAGACAGCCCAGCAGGGTGAAGGCAGCCAGGGACATGAGGGTGTAGGGCAGCAGGTAGAAGAGAACGGCCGCTTCGGCAGTCCCGCTTCTGCCGGGATCGAGTGCCGCGACAACTCCGATCAGCAGGTAGCCGGTATGGCCGATGGCGGAATAGGCCAGCATTCTCTTGACGCTGTCCTGCATCAGGGCAACCAGGTTTCCGTAGAGGATGGTTGCAACAGCCAGGAGACTCAGCAGGGCGGTGAGGGCCTCTCCGACCGGAAGCTCGCTGCCCGGGGCGTTGGCCACCAGGACGAGGAAACGCAGCAGCACCACGATCGCCGCGCTCTTTACCGTGACCGACATGAAGCCGGTGGCAACGGCCGGGGCTGCTTCGTAGGCATCCGGCAGCCAGCTGTGGAAAGGGAAGGCTCCAAGCTTGAAGCCCAGGCCGATGACGGTGAGCGCCAGTCCGGCCAGCAGCAGGGATTGGTCTGCCTGGTTCGCAGCAATGCTCTCTGCAATCGCCGGCAGCTCGATCGCTCCTGTAGCTCCGAAGATAAGGGTGAAGCCGAAGAGCAGGAAGCCGCTGGCGAAGGAGCCCAGGATGAAATACTTGAGACCACCTTCGACGCTGCGGCGCTGGTTCCGCAGGTAGCTGGTCAGTATATAGACGGCCATCGAGAGCGTCTCAACAGCCAGGAAGAGCATGATGAGATTGTTCGATTGAACAAAGAGGATCATCGAGGCTGCTGCGTAGTGCAGGAGGCAGTGGAACTCTCCATGTTCGGCATCGAAGCGTTTGAGATAATCGATGGCACCCACCAGGGAGAAGAAGGTACCGAGGATGATCAGGAGGCTGACAGATCTCGAGAAGGAATCGACCCGGATGGAATCCTGGAAGGCAGTCAGCTCCGGCTGCTGGATCGAGGAGACCGCAAGGACTCCGGCAACCACAGCCCCAAGCAGTCCGAGGAGGTTGATGACGGCGCTGAGAGAAGAGGACTGCTTTCCAGGGGCCTCGGGGCGTGAGAGGCCCCGGTTGAAGCAATCTACAAGGAGGACCAGGGTCCCGGTTGCCAGCAGGACAAGGACGGGAAGGATTGCGCTGAAATCATCCCAGGTCAGCAGTGCCGCGGGGACATCGGTATTGGCGCCCTGGGCAAGGACCAGCTTTGCTGAGAGGTAGGTGGCTGCATTGGTCATGGTCTAGCCTCCAGCCCCCTTTACCAGCTCGAGCCAGCGCAGGACGCTGGGCTCGATGGTGTTGGTGAGCCATGGACTGAAGAGGCCCAGCAGCACCATGAGAATCACCAGGGGAAGCAGGAAGGCCAGCTCGCGGGCCCCGAGATCTTTCATCTCGGCGTTTTCTTCCTTGTCGGTCTCACCGAAGAATACTTTCCGGTAGAGGTTCAGCATGTAGACAGCGCCAAGGATGATCCCCAGGCCGGCAAAGCCGGCGTAATAGACGTTCTGGCTGTAGGCTCCCTGCAGAATCAGGAATTCACCGATGAAGCCGTTGAGGAAGGGGAGCCCGATTGAGGACAGCGTTGTGATCAGGAAAATAACTGCGAGCCGGGGAGTTACCGAGGCCAGGCCTCCGTAATCAAGGATCCTGCGGGTGTGGCGCCGTTCGTACACAGCGCCGATGAGCAGGAAGAGGGCCCCGGTTGAGATCCCGTGGTTGACCATCTGCAGGACGCTCCCCTCGACTCCCTGCAGGCTGCCCGAGGTGTAGGCAAAGAGCCCGAGCACGACAAAGCCCATGTGGGAGACACTGGAGTAGGCGATCAGCTTTTTCATATCCTCCTGCACGAAGCACATCAGGGCGCCGAAGATGATCCCGATGATCGCCAGGATGGAGATCCAGGGAGCGGCTTCGAGCGCAGCCTCGGGAAAGAAGGGGATCGCAAAACGGATGAAACCGTAGATGCCGAGCTTGAGGAGCACCCCGGCGAGGATGACGCTGCCGGCGGTGGGAGCCTCGGTGTGCGCATCGGGGAGCCAGGTGTGAACCGGGAAGAGGGGGACCTTGATAGCGAAGCTCAGGGCAAAGGCCAGGAAGCAGAACATGCCGGCTGCACCCCCGAGCGGGTTGTCCTTCACCGAGGTGTAGATCTCCTAGATCCCCAAATCAAAAAAAAAAAAAAAAAGGTAGAGAATAGCCAGGAACATCAGGAGGCTGCCGACCATGGTATAGATGAAGAACTTGACCGCTGCCCGGATCCGCTCGGCGCTGCCCCAGATCCCGATCAGCAGGTACATGGGGATCAGCATGACCTCCAGAATACGTAGAAGAGAATGAGATCGAGCGCCACGAAGACGCCGATGACGCCCGAGGTCAACAGCAGCAGGGCGATATGAAATTCCCGCACCCTTTTTTCTACCGATGTCCAGGAGGAGAGGATGGCGATCGGTGTCAGCAGCGCTGAGAGGACCACCAGGAAGAGGCTGATCCCGTCTATGCCGACGTGGTAGTTGATGCCGAGGCTGGGAACCCATTCGTATTTTTCGGTAAACTGGAAGACTGACTCGCCGGAGCTGTCATAGCCCACCAGCAGGAGCAGGCTGAGGGCAAGGGTTGCCAGGGAGCCCAGCAGGGCAAGGAGGCGCAGCTGCGTTGTTTTCCCGGCCGGGATGCAAAGCAGCAGGGCAGCTGTTGCGATCGGCAGCAGAAGGGTGAGAGTGATGGTCATGGCTCTTCCTTATCCCCCTGCAATCCAGAGTGTCAGGCCGAGTACCAGGATGCAGCCGAAGAGGAACCAGGCGGTGTAGGTCGGTGTGCGGCCATCCTGCAGGCGCCTGAGGAGGTGCCCGAGGGAGCCGGCGGCAAAGCTCGATCCGTGCACCAGCAGGAAGTCGATGAGGAGCCGGTCGATGAGGTAGAAGGCAGCCTCTGCCAGGAAGTTCAGGGGCCTGACGATGAGCACCTGGTAGAGCTCGTCGACATAGAATCTACGCCTTGAGAGCCTGTAGAGCTGCTTGCCCGGGACAGTGGAACAGAAGCGCTCAAGGAGCTGCGGCCGGCGCAGGTAGATGCCGAGAGCGGCTCCGATCCCGGCGATCGAGACCAGGCCGCCAATCACCAGCCCGGCCAGCTTACCTTCGGCCGGAATTTTCAGTCCGGGCAGGAGGAAGTGGGGGATGGCAAGGAAGCCTCCTGCCAGGGAGAGAACGGCGAGGACCATCAGGGGGATCAGCATCGACCGGGGAGATTCCTCGATCTTGTCATCGGCCTTGCCCCTGTATTCACCGAAGAAGACCAGGGCGATCTGCCGGAAGGTATAGAAGGCGGTGAAGAGGGCCGTCAGGAGACCGATGATCCACAGGAGGCTTCTTGCATCAGCTCCATCGGTGATGCCTGAGTGCGCAACGTGGAGGATCTCGTCCTTGGAGAAGAACCCGGCCGTCAGGGGGAATCCTGACAGGGCCAGGGCTCCGATTACATAGAGGGCGAAGGTCCACGGCAAGCGCTTGCGCAGGCCTCCCATTCTGCGCATGTCCTGCTCATGGTGCAGCGAGTGGATAACGGCTCCGGCTCCAAGGAAGAGCAGTGCCTTGAAGAAGGCGTGGGTTACCACGTGGAAGATCGCCACGCTGTAGGCCCCCATGCCGGCAGCGAGAAACATATAGCCGAGCTGGCTGACAGTGGAATAGGCCAGCACCTTCTTGATGTCATTCTGAGAGAAGGCAATGAGCGCGGCCAGGAGAGCGGTCAGCGCACCGATGGTGGCGACGATGGCCAGCACCTCGGGGGCCGCGTCAAAGAGCGGTCCGAGCCGGGCAAGCAGGTAGACGCCGGAGGTGACCATGGTGGCTGCATGGATCAGCGCTGAGACCGGGGTCGGGCCCGCCATGGCGTCCGGCAGCCAGACGTAGAGGGGGATCTGGGCGCTCTTGCCGCAGGCCCCGATGAAAAGAAGCAGGCAGATCCAGAAGGCGGCGCTTCCCTCGCCGTCTCCGGCGGCTTTGTTGATTGCCTCGAACTCAAAGGTACCGAAGGCGGCCCAGATGGCGAAGATCCCGAGCAGGAAGCCGAGATCGCCGACCCGGTTGACGACGAAGGCCTTGATGCCGGCCGAACAATTCGCCAGCCCCTTGTACCAGAAGCCGATCAGCAGGTAGGAGCACAGTCCGACGCCCTCCCAGCCAAGGAACATCAGGACGATGTTGTCAGCGGTTACGAGGATCAGCATGGCAGCCATGAACAGGTTCAGGTAGGCAAAGAACCGGTAGTAGCCGTCGTCGCCCTTCATGTAGCCGGTTGAATAGATATGGATCAATGAGCCGACACCGGTCACGACCAGGCACATGAGGCCGGAGAGGCGGTCAATGTTGAGGGAGAAAGAGACCTTCAGCTTGCCGGCCTCGATCCAGGTCCAGAGCTCCTGGGAGAGTGAATAGGAGCTCGACTCGCCCTGGAGAACCTCTGAGAAGGCGGCGATGGCAACCACCAGGGCTCCGGCCGGTGCCGAGCAGCCAATGATGGCCACCGCCCGGTCGCCAAGTCGCCGGCCCAGCAGGCCGTTGACCAGGAATCCCAGGAAGGGGAGCAGGGGTATGAGGAAAAGCCACTTATCCATTTCGAAGTTCGTTCAGCTCTCTGTTTCTTCTGTTCATCCCTTCAGCAACCTCATATCGCCGACCTGGGTGCTTCTCCAGCGCCGGTAAACGGCCAGCAGGATCGCCAGGCCGACAGCAGCCTCAGCCGCTGCGATGGCCAGCACAATAATGACGAAGACCTGGGAGGTACTCGGAGGCACCCCGGAGAGCGTTGCTCCCGATTCGGTGATGAAATATCTTCCGAAAGAGATGATCGCCAGGTTCACGCCGTTGAGCATGAGCTCCAGGGACATCAGGATCACGATGATGTTCTGGCGGCTGAGCACTCCGTAGACTCCGATGGAGAAGACCGCAGCGCAGAGGTAAAGGCAGAGCTCGAGGCTGAGGGTCATGCGCCTGCCTCCTGCGGATTTTCCGCACCTTCTTCCTTTTCGTCCTTTTCTGCAGGCTCGCTACTTTTGCGGGTCCTGGTGAGGTAGATCGCCCCGATGATGGCGATGAAGATGAGGATCGAGGTGAACTCAAAGGGCAGGATGTGTTCAGCGAACAGCGCCTCGCCGATTTCCCTGGTCTCACCCGCGGTGGCCGCGGGCCCCGTGACGGCTCCGGTGAGATCAACCTCGCCGGCCTCTCCGACTCTTTTCGAAGAGCTGATTGCCCAGCACAGGAGTCCGAAAAGGCAGCCGGAGCCTGCCGCGGCAAGCGCCTTGCGGCGCGGGTCTGCTTTTTCTTCCAGCTCCTGGGGGGTCAGGTTCAGCAGCATCAGCACAAAGATAAAGAGCACCATGATCGCGCCGCCATAGACCAGCACCTGGATCACGGCGAGGAAGGGAGAGCGCAGCACCAGGAAGTTGACCGATGTCAGCACGAAGAAAACAACGAGCAGGATCGCGCTGTAGACAGGGTTCTTCCTGGTCACGACCAGCAGTGCACTGGCGATCATCAGGATCCCTGATATATAGAATACAAGCGCATCCATCGTTTTCGTTCTGCGACTGTCAGTTCGACAGCAGCTTCTCCTTGTCGTAGATCATCTCTGCCCGGGAAGTTGAAACGGTGTAGAGCTTCTCGGTCAGCTCGATGGCATCGCAGGGGCAGGCCTCCTCGCACATGCCGCAGTAGATGCAGCGCAACATATCGATCTCAAAGGTCCTGGGCCTCTTGTCCCGGTCGTCCCAGGGGGCCTCCTCTGCAATGATGTCGATGCAGTTGGCCGGGCAGACGGTCTGGCACATGAGGCAGGCCACGCATTTTTCCCGCCCGAGCTCATCGATCTTCAGCCGGTGCTCGCCGCGAAAACCCGGCCGGACCTCTTTGCGTTTTTCGGGGTACTGGACGGTAAAGGTCTTATGGCCCTTCAGCTTGAGGATGTGCAGCAGGGTGTTGAAGAGCCCCTTGGCTACAGCCGGCAGGTAGAGCAGGAAGCCCCAGCTGCGTTTTTTTCCTTGTGTCATTTTTCCGTTTTCTTCGGTCATTTCATCTGGTTCCAGTGCAGCAGGGCTGTGATGACTCCAGTCAATACGATATTCAGCAGTGCCAGGGGAATGAGGGTCTTCCAGCCGAGCTTCATCAGCTGGTCGTAGCGAAAGCGCGGCAGTGTCCAGCGCACCCAGATGTAGAAAAAGAGCACCGCCAGCAGCTTGAGGAGGAAGCAGAGCACCGAGATCACCGTGCCGGAGGCCCCCTCGGGCAGGTCGAAGAAAACCGGGTCCCAGCCGCCGAGGAAGAGGGTGACCAGCAGCGAGGACATGACGATCATCGCTATGTATTCACCCATAAAAAACATGCCGAACTTCATTCCCGAGTACTCGGTGTGGAAGCCGCCGACCAGCTCAGCTTCGCACTCGGCCATATCGAAGGGGAGGCGGTTGTTTTCGGCAAAGGCTGCTACCAGGAAGATGATGAAAGCCACCGGCTGGTAGAAGATGATCCAGCCGTTATCAGCCTGCCACTGGACAATGTTGCCGAGATGGATATTCCCCGAGACCATCAGCACCGACACGATGGCCAGCCCCATGGCGATCTCGTAGCTGATGATCTGGGCGCTTGAGCGGATTCCGCCCAGCAGCGAGTACTTGCTGTTGGAGGCCCAGCCCCCGAAGCTGATTCCATAGACACCGAGCGAGGTGACGGCCAGGACGTAGAGCACCCCGACGCTGAGATCGGCAACCTGGAGGCCTCTTCCAACAGGAATGGCGATGAAGGCAATCGCTGCCGGCGCGAAGGCCAGGAAGGGGCCGAGGCTGTAGAGGACTCGGTCGGCTCGGTTGGGCATGACATCCTCCTTGAACAGGAGCTTGATGACATCGGCCAGCGGCTGGAGGAGTCCCATGGGCCCGACCCGGTTGGGTCCGACCCGGTTCTGGATGACGGCTGAAATCCGGCGCTCCGCCAGGACGAGCATGGGCACCAGGGTCATGACCCCGGTGAAGATGAAAACCACCCGCAGAACGTCGAGCAGGATAGGGCTCATTTTTCACCTCCCCGGATGTTGACTCCCGCTTCTGCAAGGTCGCTGTGGCTGATTCCGGCCAGGGCAGGTATGGCGCCGGTCATTTCATTGAAGAGTCCCCGCGGGGAGATCTTCGTCTCCCTGGCGCCGAGTTCTGAGAGGGTGTCCTGGAGAAGATCCTCGGTGGCCAGGACTCCCCTGGGAAGCTGGGTTGCGGCCCGCACCAGCTGCAGCTGTCCATCCTCGCTGATGATGGAGCCTTCCCGTTCGGAAAACGCGGTGGCCGGGAACAGGCAGGTGCTGGCAGGGATACGGGGGTCATTCTCCAGCAGGAACACCAGGCCGAATTCAACAGCGTTGAGAGCCTCGATCCATTCTTCAGAGAGCTGCTGTCCAGGCAGATCGCTGACCAGCAGCAGGCCGCGCAGCTTTGAGGCCTTCGCTTTTTCAAGCAGGCTGTCATGGTGGAGGCTGAAGGCCTCGCTGCCGAGGATCGCCTCAACACCGCTGCGGTTGGGGTTGCGGTCAGCCGAGATCTTGAAGCCGCCCTTGAAGGTCTCTTCCTCTCCGTCTTCACGGGCACAGGCGGCGATGTTTTCCTGCGGGACCCCCAGCTCCTGCAGCAGCGAGCCGAGGAGATAGAGCGATTCATTGCTCATGAAGGCGCTGGCCACCGCACCGAGAGATTCTGCTCCATGAGCCTCGACAAGAGCCTTCAGCTTCCCGGCAAGGAAGCCTGGCGCCCCGGCAGGATTTTCCGGGCGGTACTGGAGCGAGCGCTCGGGGCCGAGGATGTAGTCGTAGGTGTAGCGGCCGTGGTCGCAGATCCAGTAGTCGTTGACCGATTCATTGTGGCGGGCGACGATCCGCTTGACCTGGTTGTGAAGGGTCTGGATCTCGATATTACAGCCGCGTGCGCATTCATGGCAGACGCTGTCGGTCTTCTTTTCGTACCAGACCCGCGCCTGGTAGAGGAAGTCTTCTGAGATCAAGGCACCCACCGGGCAGATGTCGACCACGTTGCCGCTGAGCGGGTTCTGGAGCGGGTAGCCGGGAAACACATCAACGACCGACCGGTCCCCACGGTTGACCATGGTCAATTCTCCGCTGCCGGCCACATCGCTGCAGAATCGCACGCACCGGGTGCAGGAGATGCAGCGGTTTCCCCACAGCTTGACACCTTTGCCGAGGTCCTTGGTGGGCTTGAGCTGCTTGATCTCAACCATGCGGGAGCCATCTTTGCCGTGGTCGTAGGAGTTGTCCTGCAGCATGCACTCACCCGACTTGTCACAGATCGGGCAGTCCAGCGGGTGGTTGGAGAGCATGAACTCGAGAACGTCAGCCCGGGCATCCTTTGCCGGCTCGGAATGGGTTTCGATCTCCATGCCCTCGGCCACGGGGGTGGTGCAGGCCGGCATGGGCTTGGGAGCCTTGACCACCTCCACCAGGCACATCCTGCAGTTGCCCTCCGGCACCAGCCCGGGGTGGTAGCAGAAGAAGGGCACCTCGAGGCCGCGGTCATGACAGACCTTGATCAGCATCTCGCCGGCGGGCGCTTCGACCTCTTCGCCGTTGATCTTCAGCTTGACTGTCTGTTTTTCTGTCATGGTTTCAGAGTTCTTTCAGTGTCCGCCCTGGAGCTCATCGAGTTTTTCCTGGTTGTGGGCGCTCAGGGCGCCGGGTTGTACCAGCGGGCCTCCAAGGTGGACCGTTCGTTCATGGGCGCCTTCGGAGGTGATCATCGCGTCAAACTCCCCACGGAATTTCCGTACGATGCTCTCGCAGGGGAAGGCCGCCGCATCGGCCAGCACGCAGATCGTTCGCCCGCACATTTTTTCCGCCAGGTCGATCATCATGTCAGGGTCTTCCGGCCGTCCCTGGCCCTTGAGGATCCGCCCGCAGATTTTCTGCAGCCAGCCGGTTCCTTCACGGCAGGGAGTGCACTGGCCGCAGGACTCGTGGGCATAGAAGCGCAGGATGTTATAGAGCGCATCCACCATGTCCGTCTCACTGTCCATGACGATGACTCCGCCTGAGCCCAGCATGGTGTCTTTTTCAGCCAGCGATTCGTAGTCCATGCCCACGTCACATTCCTCGGCGGTGAGAATCTTGGCTGAGCTGCCGCCGGGGATGACCGCCTTCAGCTGGTTGCCCTTCCAGATGCCCCCGGCCTGCTCGTTGACCAGGTCAAGGAGGTTGATTCCCATCGGCACCTCGTAGGTTCCCGGCCGCTCAACGTGGCCGCTGACGCACAGCAGCTTGGGTCCGGGGCCTTCAGGAGGACCGATGCTCTTGAACCAGTCGACTCCGCGGTCGAAGATGTGGGTGACGCAGGAGAGGGTCTCTACATTGTTGACCACGGTCGGGCAGCGGAAGAGCCCCTCGACGGCCGGGAAGGGGGGCTTGATCTTCGGCAGGCCGCGTTTGCCCTCCAGGGAGCTCAGCAGGCCGGTCTCTTCTCCGCAGATATAGGCTCCGGCTCCGCGGTGCATGGTCATGTCGAGACGGAAGCCGGTTCCGAGGATGTTTTCACCCAGGATTCCCGCCTCGTAGGCTTCATCGATGGCTTTCTGCATCGCCAGGAAACCATCGTAGTACTCACCCCGGATGTAGATATAGCAGACGTGGCTCTGGAGGGCATAGGCGGAGATCAGGGACCCCTCGATCAGCTGGTGGGGGTCGCGCTCCATGATCACCCGGTCCTTGAAGGTGCCGGGCTCGCTCTCATCGGCAGTGACCACCAGGTACTTCGGCTTGTCGGTCTCCTTGGGAACGAAGCCCCATTTGACCCCGCAGGGGAAGCCGGCTCCGCCGCGCCCGCGGAGGTTGGAGTCCTTGACCGCCTCGATGACCTCGTCGGGCTTCATCTCTGTGAGCACGCGCCGGGCTGCCTCGTAGCCGCCATGGCCCCTGTAGAACTCTATCGATGCGGAGCCGTCATCGTCGACGTACTTCGTCAGGACGGGTTCAAATTTTCCGGGTCTGGTTTCAGCCACGAAGATTCTCCAGCAGCTTGTCGAGCTCCCCTGCATCGAGGTTCTCGTGATACTTCTCATTGACCTGCACTACGGGGGCGGTGTCACAGGAGCCCAGGCACTCGACCTTCTTGAGGGTGAAGAGGCCGTCTTCGGTGGTCTCGCCGGCCTCGATCCCCAGCTTCTCCTCGAGGCGGTGCTGGATATCGCGGCAGCCCCTCAGTGCGCAGGGCAGGGTGCTGCAGACCTGCAGCAGGTATTTCCCATCGCCCTCCCTGCGGTAGTGGGTGTAGAAGGTGAGGACGCCCCAGACGTAGCCGGGAGAGAGCTCGAGAGTCTCCGCTACCAGCAGGACCGAGGCATCATCGATGTTGCCGAATTCTTCCTCCGCAAGTCTCAGCACCGGCAGCAGTGCGGCCTGTTTGTCCGGGTAGCGTCCCAGGAGCCATTCGATAAATTCGCCGGCCTTCTTTGAAAACACTTTTTTACCGGTGGGGGTGTTGCTCATCGGTCAAGCTCCCCGGCTATGACGTTCAGGGTGGCCAGCACGGCAACTGCATCGCTGATCATCAGTCCCTCGACCAGCTGGGGCAGCATGGCGAAGTGGAAGATGGAGGGGGGGCGCACCCTGGTTTTATAGGGGTTCATCTCTCCATTGGAGACCATGTAGAAGCCCAGCTCCCCGTTGGGGCTTTCAGTCGCCGAGTAGACCTCCCGGCCGCGCTCCGGCAGGATCCCGTGGCCGAACATGATCTGCTTGAAGTGGTGGATCAGGCTCTCGATGTTCTGGTAGACCTCGTCTTTTTCCGGCAGGGCGATTTTTTTATCTTCGCTCAGGATGGGGCCATCGGGCAGATCCTCGATGGCCTGGGAGATGATGTCGAGGCTCTGCTCGCATTCGGCCAGGCGCTGGACAAACCTGGAGTAGCTGTCACCGGCCTCCTGGACAGGCACCTCGAAGTGGTAGCGCTCATAGCCGCTGTAGGGCATGGCCTTGCGAATATCATAGGCCACTCCGCTGGCTCTCAGGATCGGTCCGGATATGCCCCAGCTGATGGCGTCTTCGCCGGAGATGATCCCGACCCCGCGCATGCGGTCTTCAAAGATCCTGTTGCCCAGGGTCATGGAGCGCATCTCTTCAAGGAAACGCCGAAACTCTTCGACAAGGTCCTTCACCATCTCTTCAAAGTCATCGGGCACGTCGCGGAAGACCCCTCCGATGCGGGTGTAGCTTGTGGTCAGGCGGGTGCCGGTGACGGCCTCCATGAGATCGTAGACCTTTTCGCGCCTCTCGAAGGCCCAGAGCATCAGGCTGAAGGCGCCGATGTCCATGCCGGCCAGCCCATTGCAGACGATATGATCTGCAAGGCGGGAGAACTCGCTGAGGATGACCCTGATGACCTGGGCACGGCGCGGCACCTCCACCTCCAGGAGCTGTTCACAGGCGATGGCATAGCCGACGTTGTTGTTCATTGCCGACATGTAGTTCATGCGGTCGGTGACAGTGACCCACTGCTGGTAGCTCATGTGCTCGGCCAGTTTTTCAAACCCGGTATGCAGGAAGCCGATCTCTGTGTCGGCGCCGACAATCTTCTCTCCGCGCACCTTCAGGTTCACCCGGAGGGTGCCGTGGGTGGCGGGGTGCTGTGGCCCGAGATTCAGCGTCATGACGCGTCCGCCGAAATCATCCTCCGATTCATCGCTGATGAAGAAGCGGGGTTCGGGGTGTTCGCCGCGGTAATCCGGGTCTTGGGCAAGTCCCTTGCGAAGAAGGTCATCTCCGAGGTGGGCGGGAGGTTCCTGTTCCGCCGCCGCCTTTGTGATTTTTCGCTCTTCGGTCATTCGCCCTTGCCCCCGTCGTTTTCATCTTTGTCCCTGGCGCCGGGGGCATCTTCAGCGTCTGCCGACGGAGCGTGGGTGAGGGGACCGGAGTGGAGGTACTGCGGGAAAGCATCCCGTTCGCCCCTGCCCCTGAGCGGGTAGTCTTTTCTGAGCGGGAAGCCGGGGAAGTCCTGCGGCATCAGCAATCTTCGCAGGTCAGGATTCCCCTCGAAGTGAATGCCGTACATGTCATGGGCTTCACGTTCAGCCCAGAGGGCGGATTTCCAGAATTCGAAGGCGCTCGGGACCTGGGCATCGTCTTCCGGGACCGGTGTCTTGAGGGTGAAGCGATGGTTGTGGGTTAAGGAGTAGAGCTGGTAGACGGTAGCGAATCGTTCGCCGATGGCAGGGTCTTCAAAGTGAAGGTAGTCGATGGCTGTTACGTCCGCCAGGAAGTCAAAGTCCATGTCCGGATCGGATTTAAGGAAGCTGAGCACCTCCGGCAGCAGATCCCGTTCGACGATGGCCAGGTGGGAGGAGCCCTTGCCGGGAGGCAGGTGCACAGCCACTCCCTGCGCGAATTGCTTCGCGAGGCGCTCGCTGATCTGTTGCGGTGAGAGTGAGGTTCCCATTTTTTGTTTCCGTTTTCAGCTGGTTGAGGGCGACTCGTTGGCTGTCTCTTCCAGGGGTTCCTGTTGACCGGGCGCCGCCGGGGTTTCCGGCTCCTTGCCGGTTTCTGTGCTGCCGTCTGCATCAGCCTCTTCACCAACGATGGCCTGGATTTTCATCAGGGCATCAAGAAGTGATTCCGGCCTCGGAGGGCAGCCCGGTATGTAGCAATGTACCGGGAGGAACTGGTCGACACCTTGTACCAGGGTGTAGGTGTCGAACACTCCACCACTGGAGGCGCAGGCTCCCATGGAGATCACCCACTTGGGCTCAGGCATCTGCTCGTAGATTTTCAGCAGCACGGGCATCATCTTGATCGAGACTCTTCCCGAGACAATCATCAGGTCTGCCTGCCGCGGAGAAAAACGAATCACCTCCGCACCGAAGCGGGACATGTCAAAGCGCCCGGAGAGAGTTGCCATCATCTCGATCGCGCAGCAGGCCTTGCCGAAGGGCATCGGCCAGAGGGCGTTTTTGCGGGCCCACTTTGCCACCGAGTTGACCGAGGTGGTGATGATATTGTCACCAAGCATTTTCTCTAGTCCCAATCCAGGCCTCCCCGCCGCCAGGCGTAAATGTAGCCGGTAAAGAGGATGCCGATGAAGACAAGCATCTCAGCGATAACCACCCCGCCCAGGCTGCCCAGCAGGTTCTTGTAGGTTACCGCCCAGGGGATGAGGAAAACCGTCTCGATGTCGAAGAGAACAAACAGGATCGCTACGAGGTAAAAACGAATGGAAAAGCGCTGGCGGGCTTCTCCCTCGACGGGGACACCGCATTCATAGGGGGTGCCTTTGCCGGCGATCTTGTTTTTCGGTCCAAGCAGGACAGAGAGTCCCAGCATGGCCACTCCGGTGAACAGAACGATGAGGATGTACACCGCTACCGGGAGGTATTGCTCCAGGTAGCTTGAATGCACTGCAATCGTAGTCATCATTTCATCGCCCCGGGAAAGTGCCCGTTACCGAACTGTATCAGCCCAGGAAACTGGAGGGAAAACGGCATGCCTGTTCACTTCATGAAGTGGGTCTGAAAGAGGCCGAAACCTCCCGAATTTCACGGACCTTGTGTCGGTAAATTAATTCCTTGATCCCGATGCTTCAAGCCCCTTTTTGTGATTTTTTTCACAAAGTCCTTAACCTATTTTAATTAAATGCCTTATGAATATTTAATTCGTTTTTACCAGGGCGGTCAGTTGGGGCTTACTTTCCGATAAAAGGCCATTTTCTTATTGTGTAAATATATATGAATTACATAGTATTTACCCGGAAACAGGATCGCCATTAACGAGGGGGGTCCTGCTGGTGAATCTTATTTTTACTCCATCCATCAGGTCCTTAGTCCCTGGTTAAGGTAATCCTATGAAAGTAGTTCGCAGCTTTACGGCCAGTGAGCAGGAAATTGAAATGCTCGCGGCTGTTGCCCAGTACCACGGGTTTTCAAAGAGTTCGACGATTACGAATCTTTTAAAGAAAGAGTTCTGGAGAATCTTCCCGGGTGGCACCGAGGCGGTTCAGCCTCAACCCGGTGCGAGAATTGCCGGGCAGGAATCGAGCGAGGAAGGTGAATCATGACCGGCGAATCGACCACCGTACCCCTTACATCCTTTGAGACACCTGATCCCTGGAACGTGGCAGGGGATGATCTCGATGAGATCAGGGAGCTCCAGGAAGAGATCCGCTCCCTTGCCCGCGAGCGCAATGCCGTCATCCTGGCTCACAACTACCAGCTTCCGGCTGTGCAGGAGGTTGCCGATGAGCTGGGGGATTCCCTTGCCCTGGCGATAAAGGCAACGAAGACAGAGGCCGAGAGGATTGTCTTCTGCGGAGTCCACTTCATGGCGGAGTCCGCGAAGATTCTCAATCCGCAGAAGAAGGTTCTTCTTCCCAACCTGGCTGCCGGCTGCTCCCTGGCCGATTCCATCAGCCCGGAATCGCTGGAGGACTGGAAAACCCAGTACCCCGGGCGGGAGGTGGTGACCTATATCAACTCCAGCGCCGAGGTGAAGGCCCTTTCAGATATCTGCTGTACCTCGGGTAACGCCGTATCAGTGGTTCGCAGCCTCGACAATGACAAGATCCTGTTTACCCCGGACCGCAACCTGGGTGGCTGGGTGGCGAAGCAGCTGCCTGAAAAAGATGTGGTGATCTACGATGGAGTCTGCCCGACCCATGACGTCTTGCGCGAGGCCAGTCTCGACAAGAGCCGCAGAACTCATCCGGAGGCGGTGATTATTGCCCATCCCGAGTGCCGTGAAGATGTTCTCGAGCTGGCTGATGAGATCTGCTCGACAGCCGGGATGTTCGATGCAGTTGCCCGTCACCCTGATGTGGCGACCTTTATCGTCGCTACCGAGTGGGCCCTGGTCTACCGCCTGCGCCTGGCCTACCCGGACAAAGAGTTTGTCATGGCAGATGGCTGCATCGGCTGCCGCCTGCATTGTCCCTACATGAAGATGATTGACCTTCCCCAGATCAAGCGGGCCCTGGAGGAGGATGTGTTCGAGGTGCTGGTAGAGGATGACGTTGCCGAGGGGGCCCGGCGCAGCCTTGAGCGCATGCTGGCAGTTCCGCGAGATAATTGACCGCAGAGGCCGTTTGCAATGCCCCAGATCCTCCTCACCCTGATCATCCTGGATGCCGCAGCACTGGGCTATTCCTTCGTTCTCGGCCTCTGGCTGGGCGATGCGGCCTCCATCAGCCACCATCTGCTGGCAGGTATGCTGGCGGCAATCCTGATTATATTTACCCATGTACTGATTATTTTCTACCTGATCGGCACCGGGATGGATATTCGCGAGGCGGTAGAGGGAGATGAGGGCCAGGAGAAGAAATATACCTCCCTTACCCAGCGACTGAAGAAGCGGGTGTTCCCCTGGGCCTGTTTTTCAATCCTGCTGATTATCCTGGCCGCCCTGCTGGGTGCGGAGGTTCACAGCAGGCTGATCCCGGGTCCTGGAGCGGGAGAAGGGGCCCAGATGCCGCTTCGGCAGGTTGGCGGGTGGTGGGTTCATCTGGCCTTTGTATTGCTGGCCCTGGCGGTAAACCTGGTTGCTTTTGCCGTTGAGTTCGGTGCTGTTTCGCGCAACCGGAAGGCGATTGAAGAGATCAATTCCGCCGCCTGAAAAGGCAGATGAAGATGGAGTGCCTCGACTGCATCCCGAAGTCCTCCATTGGAAGTGGTTTACCTGAAAAAAATACTTTTGCAAAACGTTCACAACAACTTAAAGTCTTGTCGTTTTGTGCAGGAAAGAACACGGACCGAAGTTCTTTCTTTCCAACGTCACGGGTTGGAGATTCGGCGGGATTTTATGCCGGCTCAGTCGTGGTGAAAGAAAGTTATCCGGGTCGCGGGCTTTTCTAAGTAAGCCTCAGAGACTGAGCTAAAGACCTCCCTGAGATGGGTTACCAGCTACTCAACGTTCTTGTTTTCACCCTCTTCGGCATCTTCTTTGTCGTCCTCACGGTTTCCATCCTGAGCCGGCTTCTGCGTCCCCGTGTTCGCAGCGAAGATGAGCCGGGCAAGCTGGAGACCTACGAGTGTGGTGAGCCCACGATCGGCTCTTCCTGGGTACGCTTCGACATTCGCTTCTATAGCCTGGCCCTGATATTCCTGATCTTCGATGTAGAGGTGGCGTTCCTCTATCCCTGGGCACTGGTATTCAAGACCCTGATGAATAACGGCTTCGGATTGTTCATTTTCCTCGAGGTCATGGTTTTTCTCTGCATCCTGATGGTTGGGTTTATCTACTGCTGGGCCAAGGGAGACCTTGACTGGCTGAAGGCGAAACCATTCGTGAGGGCTGCAGTTGTCGAAGAGACTCCCGGGCCCGAGGAGGCAGAGATCCCTGAAGAACCTCAAGAGGTAGCGGCCTGATGACCGAAATCGAGAACAGAAATCCTGATCCACTAACGAAGAATATTGTCCTCCTGACGGCGGTGGACGACATCATCAACGCCACTCGCGCGAACTCGGTATGGCCGCTCACCTTCGGGCTGGCCTGCTGCGCGATTGAGATGATGGCCACCGGCGCAGCGAAGTACGACCTGGACCGTTTTGGCTCAGGTCCCTTCCGGGGAACCCCGCGCCAGTCTGACCTGATGGTGGTTGCCGGAACGGTTACCCACAAGATGGCTCCCCGGGTGAAGCGCCTCTACGACCAGATGCCCGAGCCCAAGTACGTGATTGCCATGGGCGGCTGTGTGATCCGCGGCGGCCCCTACGTCAAGCACGGCTACCACGTGGTCAAGGGAGTCGACCTGGTGATCCCGGTGGATGTCTACATCCCAGGCTGCCCTCCCCGTCCGGAGGCGCTGCTGGAGGGGCTCTTCAAGGTGCAGAAGCTCATGAAGAGAGAGAAGATCCTGGATCGGACCAGGCGCACGACCAAGCCGGAAGTTTACCAGCCTGTTTAGCGGCAGAGAGATTTGTATAAATGGCCAAACTTGAAATCGGGCAGATCATAGCAGTACTCAAGGAGAAGCTGCCGGAGGCGGTGACCGAAGAGGTCCTCGACGGAGTGGACCCGATCCTTGTCGTCAAGGCAGAGGAGTGGGGTGCTGTGGCTGAGCTCTGCCGGGATGATTCACGGCTGGGATTTGACCTGCTCTCCTGCATCACCGGCGTGGATTACCCCGAGCGCGAAGAGGGAGCGGAGATCGAGGTCATCTACAACCTTGATTCGACCGTCAACCACCACGAGCTGACCGTCAAGGTGAAGTTGCCCCGCAGCGATCCGCGCGTGGCTTCCGTTGAGAGCATCTGGGCGACCGCCGACTGGCATGAGCGCGAAACCTACGATCTTGTCGGTGTCATCTTCGAGGGACATCACAACCTGGTTCGCATTCTTTGTGCTGACGACTGGGTGGGGCACCCCTTGAGAAAAGATTACGAGCCGCCGGATTCGTTCCACGGGATCAAGAACGTTATCTATTGAGATTTTTACTGAGAGGGAAGTCGGCGGGATTCAAGCGGGAATAAAATGACCGAAGCGAAGATCAGGACAGAAGAGATGCTCCTCAACATGGGGCCCCAGCACCCGAGCACCCACGGGGTGTTCCGCGTGGTGGTGCGCACCGATGGGGAGCTCATTCTCGAATCCCAGTCTCACATCGGCTACCTGCATCGGTGTTTTGAGAAGTGTGCCGAGGGTAATAATTACCTCCAGGTCGTTCCCTATACCGACCGCATGGATTACCTCTGCGCGATGATGAACAACTGGGGCTATGCCGCCGCGGTTGAGAAGCTCACGGGGATCGAGGTTCCTGAACGTGCCGAGTATATCCGGGTTATCGTTGCGGAGCTGAACCGGGTTGCCAGCCACCTGCTGGCCTTCGGAACCTACGGCCTCGACATTGGCGCCATCACTCCATTCCTCTACGCCTTCCGTGACCGTGAACGGATCCTCAAGATTTTCGAGAAGCTCTGTGGCCAGAGACTGAACTACAGCTACGTACGCATCGGCGGGGTCACCTTTGATATGACCGACGAGATCCTCGCCGACATCGAGGCCTTCTGTGATTATTTCGATCCGAAGATCCTCGATGAGTACGACAATCTCCTGTCCTACAACGGGATCTTCATCTCAAGAACTTCCAACGTAGGGGTGATGCCGGCGGACCTGGCCATCAGCTACGGGGTCACGGGCCCATCGCTTCGTGGTTCAGGGGTGCAGCGCGATCTGCGCCGGGATGCTCCCTATGGAATCTATGACCGCCTGGAATTTGATGTTCCTGTCGGCACAGGTGAGATGGGCCAGCTGGGCGATTGCTGGGACCGCTACATGGTGCGCATGAGAGAGATGCGCCAGAGCATTCGGCTGGTACGCCAGGCGATCAAGGACATTCCCGATGGTCCCTTCTGCGACAAGAAAGCGTTCAGGGCCGTCAAGCCCAAGGCGGGAGAAACCTACAAGCGGGTAGAGGGAGCCAGGGGCGAGGTCGGCTTCTACCTTGTCAGCGATGGGACGAAAAATCCCTACCGCGTCAAGGCCCGGGCGCCTTCCTTCTGCAATATCAGCATCCTCGATAAGCTTACGAGCATGAGCGATGTCATGGTTGCCGACCTGGTGGCCATCATCGGCAGCCTCGACATTGTGCTGGGGGAGGTGGATCGATGAATCTCCCCATCATCAGCACCTTTCTGGCCCAGGCAGGGCAGGCCGTCGATAAAGGCCTTGTCGACTTTGCCAAAGAGTATTCAACAAATTGGAATGGAGCTGCCTCCGGAGAAGGAGGCCTGTTCTTTACAGCTGTCATCAGGTGGCTGGTGGAAAGTTATGCTGTACCGGACTGGATTCCACTTTCCGGCCTCGTCAACGGGGTGCTGAGCGCAGAATTGTTCCCTGAGCTGGGAGCACTCCTCATTACCATCGGGCTGGTTTTCGGTTTCGTTAATATCTTTGCGATCGGGGCTGTGTGGAGCGAGCGCAAGGTCTCGGCTCATATGCAATGCCGCCTCGGGCCGATGGAGGTAGGGCCTCACGGGCTTCTGCAGACTGTTGCCGATGGGCTCAAGCTGCTCACCAAGGAAGACATCATCCCCCGCCTTGCTGACAAGACACTCTTTGCCCTGGCCCCTGCGGTAGTCTTTGCCGGTGTGCTCATGCGCTTTGTGCCACTGCCTTTCGGCGATAAGCTCATCGCCTCTGACCTCGACCTGGGCCTCTTCTTCATCGCCGCGGTGGGGGCTGTAGAGGTGCTGGGAGTCATCATGGCGGGCTGGGCCTCCAACAACAAGTGGTCCCTCTTCGGCACCATACGGACCGCCACCCAGATGGTCAGCTATGAGATTCCTATCGGGATCGCCTTTGTTACGGTCATCCTCTGTTGCGGGTCCTTCTCCCTCGTCGATGTCGTCAACCTGCAGGGTGGCAGCCTGACCGACATGGACGGCGAGCAACACAATGGCTGGGCCTGGCACTGGAACATCTTCCGCAATCCTTTCATGCTGATCCTTGCGATCACCTATTTCATCGCCAGTCTCGCTGAGTGCAAGCGAGCTCCCTTTGACCTTCCCGAGGCTGAGTCGGAGCTCGTCAGTGGATTCCATACCGAGTATACGGGGATGCGTTTTGCCCTGTTTTTCCTCGCCGAGTACGCAGCCATGTACCTGGTCGCGGCGGTGGCCGTGGTCCTCTTCATAGGCGGCTGGTGGTCGGGAATCTACTGGGTCGATGAGATCGGCATGGGTACCGACACCTGGCTGGCAAGCTGGCTGGATGGAGTGCTCGGGCCGACACTGACTGCGATCCTGGGTGTCTTGATCAAGGTTAAAGTTTTTCTCACGAAGGCCTTCATCCTGGTCTTTATCCAGATGTGGATTCGCTGGACTCTTCCCAGGATTCGTCTCGACCAGATGATGTATGTCTGCTGGAAGGTACTCTTGCCTGTTTCGCTGGTCTGCCTGGTCGGCTCCTGCCTGTGGGAGCTGGTATTCCAGGGGGCCTCGTTCTTCGGTTTTGGAATAGTGGTTCAATAGAAAAATGGCTCCCTGCGCATACTTCATGAATATCTTCAAGGTGGCCCGGTCGATCGTGACCGGCATGGGCATCACCCTGAAATACTTCCTCAACCACAAGAAGACGGTGTGTACTATCCAGTACCCGCGGGAGAAGGATCTCATCCCGGCCCGTCACCGTGGAATCCACTACCTCGAGACCGAGAAGTGCGTGATGTGCTGGAAGTGTTCAGACATCTGCCCGGTCGACTGCATCTATATCGAGGGCGTTCGCGGAGCGGATGGCCCCCTGGAGGGTGGCTACCGCGGGCAGAAGGCAACCCTTTCAAAATTTACCGTCGACTATACGGTCTGTATCTTCTGCGGGCTCTGTGAAGAGCCCTGTCCTCCCAAGTGCATCTGGCTCGGCCCCGAGTTTGACTACCATTCAACCGACCGGACCATGATGGAGAAAAACCTCCTGACCGACGAGGTCTACACCGAGAGCGACGAGGTCTTCGTTGAGTGGGCGCGGGGTGAGAACGACCGCCTGCAGGAGGAGAAGAAGAAGAAGAAAGAAGCCGAAAAAGCTGCCAAGGCGGCAGAAAAAGCAGCCAAGGCGGCTGCTGAAGCAGAAAAAACAACTGAAGAAGCTCCCGCCGAGGCGGCGGAAGAAGCTCCGGACAGCGAAGAAGAGGCAGCTGAATGAAAGCTCCACTGACCGGGTTGACCAGGATGACGCAAGGTTCCAAGTGATTTTATGATCTTTCACGATCTGTTGGCATTGATCTCAGCGCTGCTCCTCATTTACCTGGGGACGAAGCTGGTGCGTACAGGGCGCGACGAGGGGCCCGATGCGGCGCTCGCCCTGTTTACGCAGGCTATGCGCCAGGGCTTCTGGCTGGTCATTATTCCAGCCCTCTTTGAGCTCTATTTCTACCTTGGGCCCGGTGGGCGGGTAGGAGTCGACGCTCTGGGCAACCCCGTTCTGGATGGGTCCCTCAGATTGTTGCTGGTCAGCTTCTTCGCCATGCTTCCGGCTGTCCTGATCATGAGGACGGCCTCCTGGATCACGATCGCGGTCATTCTTGGTGCCGCGGTTGCGGTCGGTCTCTTGCGTGCCTTCCTCGGGAGTGCAGGTTTCGGGATCGATCTTTCCGACGCCAGGTTTACCAGCCTGGCGGTATTTGCCGTGATCGCGGCCTCAACCCTGCTTGTCAGGCGGGCCATCACCGGCTGGGGCCGTACGGGCCTCGGCGTCCTGGGAGGGCTGGCAACGGCCGGCGCGGCCATCTCCCTGCTCAAATCCACCAATTTTGAGGCGGCCTGTTTCTGGGTGACGGCGTTCATCGCGATCGGCGCGGGCGTGGCCATCCTCGTCAGCGACCGGATCGTCCACATGGCCTTCTGGCTGCTGGCCAGCCTGGCCGGATTTGCGAGTTTTTACCTCTTGCTGGGAGCCGACTTTCTCGGATTTACCCAGGTGCTGGTCTATATCGGTGGCATTCTCATTCTCTTCCTCTTTGGAGTCATGTTGACCCAGAGAGTAGATATACCGCTCAAGGCGAATGTGTCCTGGCGTGTGCTCATCCCGGGAGTCATTATCGGGATCTTCACCACAGGGCTCCTGGTGTTCATTGCCGGGGGAAATAACTGGGCGGTGAAGCCTGCCGAGGAGATCAGCCGGATCGGCCCCACGGGAGCGGGACCGGCAGCCGAGCCGACCGCCTTCGGACTGGGCCAGAGCTTCATGAGTACCTATATCCTGCCTTTCGAGGTCGTTTCTGTCCTCCTGCTGGTTGCCATGATCGGCGCTACCTATATCGCCCGCGGCAAGTCGGAGGGAGATGCGGTCGGAACTGATGGCGGAGAAGGGGGGGCTGCCTCATGAGCTTCTTCTCTTCCTGCCTAGAGAGCATGACAGGCCTGGTGGCCCAGGCGCCCGCTGCGGCCGCGGATGCCGGCAGTGGAATCGGCCTTGAGCACTACCTGGTGGTCGGCGCGATTGTTTTCGGGCTTGGCCTGCTGATTATTATTACCCGGCGCAGCACCATTGCCGTCCTGATGGGAATCGAGCTGCTCCTGAACTCAGCCGGGCTCAACTTCGTGGCCTTTGCCAAGTATTCCAAGGGGGCCGAGAGCCTCGACGGACAACTCGTGACGCTTTTTATTATCGTGATCGCGGCGGCGGAAGCGGCCCTTGCGCTCGCCATCGCACTCAATATTTTTAATACCATCAACAGCGTGGAACTCGATGATGCCCACTCGCTCAAAGGCTGAGCCAGCGGCAGTCTGCCTGTATTGAATTCATGGGATTATTCAGCAAGATTTTCAACCCTGAGGACCTGACGGTCGCCGCACTGGCGATCCTGCTCTGCCCATTGGCGGGTTTCGTCGTCCAGGTATTCTTCGGCAAGCGCCTGCCGCGCCAGGGAGACTGGTTGCCGACGGGCTGTATGCTCATCGCCCTGGGTATCGCCAGCTGGATGATGACCGTCCTGTTCTCGACAGCCCATGGTATCGAGGAGCCGCATTCCTGGGAAATCATGCAGGGCTGGCTTTCATCCGGGGGAGAGAAGGGCCTGTCGCTCAACTTCGGGATCCTGGTCGATAACCTGACCATTGTCATGCTCTTCGTGGTGACCCTGGTGAGCTTCCTTGTTCACCTCTATTCCTGCGGCTATATGCATGGGGAGGAGCGCTACAACCGCTTCTTTGCCTTCCTCGGGCTCTTCAGCTTCTCCATGCTGGGGCTCTGTATCTCCTCGAACCTGCTCTTCCTGTTCATGTTCTGGGAGCTGGTAGGGCTCTGCTCCTACTTCCTGATCGGTTTCTACTTCGAGAAAAAATCAGCGCAGAACGCCGCGATCAAGGCCTTCATGACCACCCGCCTGGGAGATGTCGGCTTCCTGATCGGTATCCTGATCATCGCCGCCTTTGCCGGCACCCTGGACTTCTCCGGAATTTTCGCCAGTGTGGAGGCTGGGGAGAATGGCCCCTGGAAGGGGGATGATGGAGCGTGGTGGCTGTGGGCCGCCGGGCTCGGTCTCTTCCTCGGTGCTCTCGGTAAGTCGGCCCAGTTCCCCCTTCACATCTGGCTTCCGGATGCCATGGAAGGCCCGACTCCTGTTTCAGCCCTGATCCATGCGGCGACCATGGTTGTCGCCGGCGTATACCTGGTCGCCAGGATGTTCCCCTTCCTCGCCGGGCCGGGCTATTTCGAGGGCGATTTCTTTTCTGGAGATGTCCTCTTCTTTATCGCACTGGTGGGGGGCTTCACAGCCTTCTTTGCTGCGACCATTGCCTTCGTACAGACTGACATCAAGAAGGTGCTCGCCTACTCGACGATCTCCCAGCTGGGCTATATGTTCCTGGGGCTCGGAGTCGCCAGCGTCTCTGCCGGAATCTTCCACCTCTTTACGCACGCCTTCTTCAAGGCCCTGCTCTTCCTCGGCTCCGGCAGCGTGATCCATGCCGTTCACTCCAACGAGATGGATGACATGGGCGGACTCAAGAAGAAGATGCCGATTACAAGGTGGACCTTCCTCATCGGAACCCTGGCCATCGCCGGTTTGCCCTACTTCTCAGGTTTTCATTCCAAGGAGGCGATCCTGGGCAATGCCTATGCCGCTGCCGGACAGCTTGGCGGCACCTGGCTGCACTACCTGCCCTTCGCCTTCGGAATCCTGACCGCGGGTATGACGGCCTTCTACATGTTCCGTCTCTACTTCAAGACCTTCGAGGGTGAGCCGAAGAACCAGAAAGCCTTTGACCACGCCCACGAGTCGCCCTGGACGATGACCGTGCCGCTGGGCATTCTCGCGGTTCTATCGGTCTGTTCGGCTGGTATCCCTTTCACCCCCCATGCAGAAGGTTCCGGAGCCGGTGATGCCCACCCCCATCCGACCACCTGGTTTGCTGAGCGGGTTGATTCCGGACGCCTGGTGGAATTCTCGAGCACGGCCGATTCAGCGGTCCAGAAAGTTGCTGAAGAGGTGCACCATGTGCACTCAACCCTGACCTATGTTTCGATGGGGATCTTTGCTTCAGCCCTGCTGCTGGCCTTCTGCTTCTTTATTCCGGGGAAACCGCTCTATGGAAAAGAGAAGGCTATCGCCACGCGGTTGAAGCCCCTCTATGTGAGCCTGCAGAACCTCTGGTACTTTGACCGCTTCTACACCTGGTTTGTTCTGAGGGTGCTGCACACCTGCCAGGTCGTCTGCGGCCACTTCGACCGGGTCTTTGTAGATGGATTTGTAAATTTCTGGGGAGGTGTCTGTCGCTTCTTTACCGGCGCTGCCGGCGTGCTCGATTACTGGGGCGTCGATGGAACGGTACGTGGAATCGCCAACATTATCCGCTTCGGGGGCCGCCGCCTGCGGCGTGTCCAGACTGGTTTTCTCCAGGAGTATGTTCATGCTTCGCTCTATCTTTCGGGCGGGCTCCTGCTCCTGGTTCTTGTGTGTTATGTCCTTGTGAAATAATCAAACGCTCCTACGACAGGTAGCACAGTACGATGTTTACGTTAACTTGGTGTATTTTCCTGCCGCTGGTTACAGCGGCCATACTGATCCTGATCCCCTCGGGTTGGAAGGGGCTTATCAAGTCGGTCTCCGTCCTTGGAGCCGTGCTGACCTTCGTCATATCGATCGGCCTTTATAACGATTACAAGGACGATGAGGGCGTCATCATGAATGATGCCACCACGGTATTGACCACTGCGCAGGATGCGATCCTGGGGCAGATTGAGTGGAAGGAAGGCTCAAGCCTTCCTTTCCCTGCAGAGGGCAAAGGAAGCTACACTCCCAAGGAATACGAGGAGAACAAGACGAAGGTCAGGGGCCTTGTTGCCAACGAGAACGCAGCTGATGATGCCGTGCGAGTCTGGAAACAGGCACTCGAGCTCCACTATGCCAAGCAGGCGAAGTCCATCGAGCATCTCGGGCACACCGAGTGGGCTCCCTGGATCTCGCTTTTCAATGTGAACTACTTCCTCGCCGTCGATGGCTTGAGCCTGCCGCTCATCCTGCTGACGACGCTGCTGTCGGTTCTGTGCCTGGTCTATTCCTGGACCATCGAGAAGGGCACCAAGGGCTACTACGTGCTCTTCCTGCTGCTGGAGACCGGCCTGCTCGGGGTCTTCTGCGCGCTCGACTTCTTCCTCTTCTACGTCTTCTGGGAGGTGGTCCTGCTGCCAATGTATTTCCTGATCGGTGTCTGGGGTGGCAAGAACCGCCTCTACGCGGCGATCAAGTTCTTCATCTATACCCTGGTCGGCTCGGTCGTCATGCTGATCTGTATGCTGGTTCTCTACTACACCGCGGAGCCGAACACCTTCAACCTGCTCACTCTCATGACAGTGGTGCCCGGTGGTGAGTGGTTTACCACCGGCCTGCAGTGGTGGCTCTTCCTCGGGCTGTTCGTCGGTTTTGCCATCAAGGTGCCGGTATTCCCCTTCCACACCTGGCTTCCGGATGCCCACGTCGAGGCGCCGACCGCGGTCAGCGTCATGCTGGCTGGAGTCCTGCTGAAGATGGGTGGCTACGGTCTCTTCAGGATCAGCTACCCGCTGCTGCCGGATGCCGCCGCGAGCGATTTCTTCGTCGCCCTGCTGGCGGTCCTGGGAATGATCAATATCGTCTATGGAGCCTTCTGCGCCCTGGCGCAGAAAGATTTCAAGCGCCTGGTGGCCTATTCTTCCGTCAGCCACATGGGCTACGTGCTCCTGGGCATGGCGGCCCTGACCTATTACGGGGTCAACGGCGCCGCGCTGCAGATGATCAACCACGGCGTCTCGAGCGCCATGATGTTCCTCCTCGTCGGGGTGGTCTACGACCGCGCTCATCACCGGGATCTCACCCGCTTCGGCGGGCTCGGGCTCCAGATGCCCTGGTACACAGGCGTGGCGACGGTCGGGTTCTTCGCCTCCCTCGGCCTGCCCGGTCTGAACGGCTTTATCAGCGAGGCGATGTGTTTCCTCGGCGCCTGGGGCGGTGATGGCTCCAACCAGTCGAGCCTGATCTCCTCCGCCGATGGAATCGACTCAAGATGGATCGTGATCGTCTCCCTGCTGGGAGTCATCCTGACCGCCTGTTATATCCTCTGGACGATCCAGCGGGTGTTCCTCGGCAAGATCACCAACGAAGAGTACAAGAAGTTCCCGGACCTGTCCTTCCGGGAAGTGTTCGCATTGGCGCCCCTGGGCGCTCTCTGCATCATTCTCGGGGTTTACCCGTCGATCCTCATAGATTTCATGGATGGATCCTTGAGCACCATGACCGACATGGTTCGAAGTGTCCTGGCGCCTTAACTGAAGCCCCTGTTTTGCGGGGAAAACGGAGTTCTGCAGTAAATGTTTAATCCAGGCGTGATCGCCCAATCAGCCGAATTCAATAAAGACGAGTTCCAGGGTCTGGTGGACGGGATTCTTGAGAGTATCCCTGCCTTCAGCTCCGAGCTGGTGCTCATCGGCTTTGTGCTGGGGATCTTTCTGCTCGATCTGCTGCTGCCGCTGCGCGCCTCCAAGCACCTGGCCTGGGTGGCTATCCTCGGCTGCTTCATCCCGGGTATCTCTTCGGGACACCATGATGAGTCCACGCATTCGATTTTCCACGAGATGCTGGCCACCGATTCCTTCTCAGCTTTCTTCAAGCAGTTCTTCCTCTTTGGAACTATCCCGGTAATCCTCTTGAGCTATCTCTCCAGCCAGTTCGATGGCAGGAGGATGGGCGAGTATTACGGAATCCTCCTGGCCGGTGTGCTCGGCGCTATCCTGATGGCGAGCGCCACTCATTTTCTCATGATCTTCATGGCGCTGGAGCTTTTGAGCATCTCCAGCTACGTCCTGGTGGGCTACATACGGCGCGACCATCGCGGGGCTGAGGCCGCGCTCAAGTACGTGATCTATGGAAGCGTTGCGGCGGCCATTATGGTTTACGGCCTCTCGCTCTTCTACGGACTCACCGGCAGCGCACAGATTTCAGACCTCGCCGGTATCACCTTCGATGCCGAACATGGGGTCTGGTCAGCATGGAGTATGCAGACCCGGGCGGCCATCACCATCCTGGTTGCCCTCCTGATGGTCTTCATGGGGATTGCCTACAAGATGTCCACCCTGCCCATGCATTTCTGGGCTCCGGATGTCTACGAGGGCGCTCCCACTCCGGTTACGGCTTTCCTGTCGGTCCTCTCGAAGGCTGCCGGCTTTGCTCTCGCCCTGCGCTTCCTGTCGGCGCTTCCGGTGGGAGAGGGGCTGACGCAGGCCTGGGAGAAGGTTCCCTGGGTCCAGATGATGGTTATCCTGTCAATTGCGACGATGACCTTCGGTAACATGTCGGCCCTCTTGCAGACGAACCTCAAGAGAATGCTGGCCTATTCGTCCATCGCTCATGCCGGTTACATGATGATGGCTTTCGTGATCCTGCATGCCTCCGGTGTCTCCGGCGGCCAGGCTCTCGGTTTTTACCTCATTGCCTACCTGGCCATGAACTTCGGTGCCTTCGCCGTGGTGATCCTGGTCGAAAACCGTCTCGGCTCCGTTGAGCTGGAGAATTACCAGGGACTTGGCCGGCGGGCTCCGTTCATCTGTGCCTGCATGGTCGTTTTCCTCTTCAGCCTGATCGGCGTACCGCCAACAGCCGGCTTTATGGGCAAATGGTACCTGTTCCTGGGCGTCGTCGACCAGGCGAGGGCTGGTTCTGAGATGGCAGCCTGGTATTACAGCCTTGTTTTCGCGGCGGCGATCAACACGG
Source organism: uncultured Planctomycetia bacterium (assembly GCA_964615885.1). Lineage (GTDB taxonomy): Bacteria > Planctomycetota > UBA8108 > UBA8108 > UBA8108 > UBA8108. The sequence continues at coordinate 46,205 of CAZTRG010000052.1, forward strand.
CAATATCCGCCTATTACTATCTCAAGGTGGCCAAGGAAATGTACCTGGTTGACAGTGAAGATGGGAAAGCCATCTCGATCGGGACTCTCGGCAAGCTTATTGTCGCCGCCATGGCGGCCTTGACCTTCTACCTTTGCATAGCAGCGAACCAGGTCTTTGAGCGTACGCAGGACATCGACATTCACTGAGCCATGTATTCACAAGCAGCCATTGACCTACTTTCTACAGTTGTCGACCAGGAGGCGAGCTCCATTGTTCGCTACCTCGAGGAGATAGCGAAACTGCGTTCGACCGACGAGGTCGATGCAGAGATCCAGGGTGTGCTCGAACAACTCTATTCGGAGAGCTGTCTCGATATGGGTGCCATCATGGAGCTTCTTGATGAGCACGCGGCCGTGACGCCCAGCATCGCCTGGGAGATGGACTATTCGAGGCTCAATTTTCTCAGGCCGGTTTTTGTCATAGAGCCGGTTGCAAACTCCACCCGGGAGCATATTGAAAACCTCGCCGGGCTCTCGGCTGCTTTAGGCGAGGCGGGCTGGGAAGAGGCCGGGCAGGCAGTGGAGCGCCTCCTTGAGAGAAAAACGACGTCACTCGGGCTGCTTGAAGAAATCGCCGCCAGGTTAACCGAGGCCGGCAACGAGCCGCCCCAGCGCACCGGCACCAGCGCTTCCCGCTGGTAGGCAGGGGGCCGCCGGGCTGTTTTTTTCTTCCAGCCAGGAAAAAAGTTCTCATCCGGCGCTTTACTGGGAAACAATAAGATCTATGCCTAGCCCTTTCAAAAGCCGTTACCTCCGGGTCCTTCTGGTCCTGGGACTGCTGTGCCCTGCCGCCTCTGTCCGGCTCCCGGCGCAGAGCAAGGAGCTGAAGAGGGCCACGCTGGACCTTAAGAAATCGATCGGTCGTGAAGACCCAGAGGGTTTCCTCGAGGCGTTCACAGCGGTCCTGGCTACCGGTGAGCGGCGTGCTATCAAGATCGCTGTCGATGCTTATGTAGACTTCGCCAAGGATCTCGGCGCCGGGGTCGAGACCTCGGGTGAGTACTATTTCCTTCATTCGAAGGCTGCCAATGCCTTCAAGGATGCCAAGGGGAAGTATGTCACCAAGGAGATCGAAAAGATTCGCAAGAACAAGAGGGGCGACTGGCGCGGCCGCCTGTTGATCCTCGATGCGGCCTGCTTTAAATCGGACATCGATCTCGAGGCTGCCTGTCTCGAGGCCCTCGAGGACAAGGCTCCGCAGATCGTCAGGCGCAGTCTTCATTACCTGAGGAAGTCAAAAAAGGTTCCTGTGGTAGAGAAGATGGTCGAGCGCTACGTGGCCATCGAAGAGAAGAGGCCGAGCGGAGATGCGGCCGAATGGCAGCGGGCCCAGCTGACCTTCCAGTCGGCCCTGCAGCAGATGCTTCATGTAGACCTTCCCGCCGCGATCGACTGGAAAAACTATGTTGCCGCCAGGAAGAACCGCCCCGATTTCTTTGAGCCCCGGAAAAACACCTCTGCCAGGACAGCCCTGACCCTCTTCGGCGCAGCGGTCACCGGCAAGAACATCTGTTTCATTCTCGATGTTTCCGGAAGCATGCTCTCGACCGATCCGGCACCGCCCGGGTCCAGGAAGGTCAACCAGAGGCGAACGGTGGTCGGGGATGACGGCAAGCAGGGGCCACCCACGCCCCCCGAGGAGCGCCGTAGAATCACTCGTGCCAAGAAGGAGCTGGTTCGCGTCGTCACTGCCCTGCCCAGCGATGTGCGTTTCAATCTCGTCACCTACTCCAGCGATGTTGATCCCTGGCAGGAATCGATGGTGAAGTCCAGCAAGGGGAACAAGACAGATGCGGGCAAATATGTCGAGGAGCTTCGTGCGGAGGGGGTTACGGTTACCGACATGGCCCTCGAGGAGGCCTTCAGCGATCTCTCCCTTGACACCATCTACCTGGTGACAGATGGAGCTCCAACGCATGTCGGGTCATCGGGAAGGGCCGATCCGGAGGACTCCGCGCAGATCGTGCGTGGAATTCACAAGAGGATGAAGGAGCTCAACTTCCTGCGCGACGTGCGGATTTTCACGCTGGGCTTCAAGGGTGCCAAGGAGGAGTTCCTCAAGAAGCTCTCCGATGACCACGGTGGCCGCTACGTAGCGATCGAGTAGCCGCCCGGTCCAGGGCGCTTCGCACCTGCCTTTTCCCGGCCCGCCGAGTTCCTGATTTTCCTCCAGTGGGGGCTTTTCGCCCGGCACTCCCGCAGGTACCATTCAGCAAGCAGGATATGTGCATGGTTGGTTGGCGGCAGGACCCCGTCAGGGTGTCCTGCACGGGAGCAGCATTTTGAGTGCAGGCAGGAAAATATCTGCAGACGGCACACGATCGGTGGTGGTGGTCGAGGGCCTTCGAACGCCCTTCGTCAAGGCTGGTGGAGCGCTCAGCGGGGTGCATGCCAGTGAGCTCGGCCGGGTCCCGATGGAGGAGCTGCTGATTCGCCGGGGCGTTGCAGCCGCAGAGCTCGACGAGGTGATCTTCGGGAATGTCGCGCAGCCGGCAGACTCCGCCAATATCGCCCGGGTGGTCGCGCTGCGGGCAGGGGTGCCGGTTTCTACCCCGGCTTCCACTGTGCATCGCAACTGTGCTTCCGGCATGGAGGCCATCACGACTGCTTTTGACAGGATACGGTTCGGCTGCTCGGACCTGGTTCTCGCCGGCGGGATTGAATCGATGTCGGGGATTCCCTTCCTCTACAGCCGGCGGGCCCGTGATAAGTTCATTCGCCTGGGCCGGTCAAGGTCCCTGCCCGGCAAGCTTGCCGCCCTGGCAAGTTTCAGGCCCGGAGATTTCAAGCCGGTGATCGGTATCGAGAAGGGGCTCACGGATCCCTTCTGCGGGCTGAACATGGGAGACACGGCAGAGAACCTGGCCCGGGAGTTTGCCATTTCCCGCCGGGACCAGGATGAATTTGCACTTCAGAGCCACCAGCGTGCCTGTATCGCCAGGGCCGCCGGGATTCTCGCCCAGGAGATTGTTCCCCTTCATGCAGGCCCGAAGTTTGAGGCTGTTTGCGAAGATGTTGGTCCACGCAAGGGGCAGTCCATAGAGGCACTGCAGAAGCTCAGGCCCTATTTTGACAGGACCCTGGGGACGGTCACCGTCGGCAATGCCTGCCCGATTACAGATGGAGGGGTCGCTCTCCTGCTGGCCAGTGAGGAGAAGGCAGCCGAGCTTGGCCTGCAACCGCTGGGCAGGATTGTTTCCTATGCTTACCGTGGCTGCTCTCCTGCGCGGATGGGACTGGGGCCTGCCTACAGTACGCCACTGGCGCTGGAGCGGGCCGGTTCCTCGCTGAAAGATATGGACAGGATCGAGCTGAACGAGGCTTTTGCCGCCCAGGTCCTGGCCAATCGTGCAGCCTTTGAATCGCGAGCCTTTGCTGAGGCGGAGCTGGGCCTGTCCGAGCCGATAGGAGAGCTCTCTTCGGACCGGCTCAACGTCAATGGGGGGGCCATAGCGCTGGGGCATCCTGTCGGTGCCAGCGGGGCACGAATTGTCCTGACCCTTCTGAAGGACCTGCAGCGCCGGGGCCTCGGCCGCGGGCTTGCTAGCCTCTGTGTGGGAGGCGGGCAGGGGGGTGCCCTGGTGGTGGAGACTGTCGAATGACTGCCAATGACAAGAGCTTAACTACCGGTGCCTGGAGGCTTGAGCCGCCGGCGGATGGGATTGCCCTTCTTGTCTTCGACCTGCCGGGGGAAAAGGTGAACAAGCTCAGCAAGGCCGTTCTCGATGACCTCGACCGGGTGCTCGATGGCATCGCCTCTGATGAGAGGATCCGTGCCCTGGTGGTTCTTGGCGGCAAAGAGGATAGCGGGACGTTTATCGCGGGGGCTGACATTGGCGAGATCCGGTCCATCACCAACCTTGCAGAGGCCACTGAGCTGGCCCGGAGGGGACAGGCTGTTCTCAGCAAGCTCTCCGGGTTGCGGGCGGTGACGATCGCTGCAATTCACGGCAACTGCCTCGGAGGAGGGGCCGAGTTTGCCCTGGCCTGTGACTTCCGTATCGGCAGCGATTTTGAAAAAAGCCGGCTGGCTCTTCCGGAGGTCCAGCTGGGAATACTGCCGGGATTTGGCGGCACCCAGCGCCTGCCCCGCCTGATTGGCCTGGCTCGCGCCCTTCCGGTCATCCTCGGCGGCAAACCTGTCGACATGCGCAAGGCCCTGAAGCTCGGGATGGTTGACGAGGTGGTCTATCCCGCTGACCTGCGGGAGGCCGGCATCTCCTTTGCCGCCCGGGCACTTGCGGGGAAGGGAAAGGCCTGGCGTCCGCGCTCACGCATGCGCAGGGGGCCCCTGTTGCTGCGCTGGCTCGAAAAGATCCGCCCCGGCAGGAACCTCATGCGCAGGAAGGCTCTCAAGGACATCCGGCGCAAGGCAGGGGAGCACTATCCCGCTCCCTTCAAGGCCCTCGATGCGATGGTTGATGGCTTCGGGATGACACTGGAGAAAGGGCTGGAGCTCGAGGCCGGGCTGGTGGGGGAGCTGGTTGTCTCTGAAACCTGCAAGAACCTGATCGATCTCTTCCTGGCCAGCGAGTCAGCCCGGCGTGGAAATCCGGAAAAGAAAAAGGTCCGTGGAGCGGCCCGCCCGGTACCGGCGGGAGGGCTGGTCGGCCTGCTTGGGGCCGGGGTTATGGGAGGCGGGCTGGCGGCCCTGGTGGCGCGCAAGGGCTACCGGGTGCGGATGAAGGACATCAACCGGGATGCTATTGCTGCCGGCTACAGGCGTATCGATGAGATCTTCCGCGGCAGGGTTGCCCGCCGGCGAATGAAGAAAACCGAGTCCATCAACCTCTTTGCCAGGATAAGCACCTCAACCGATTATGCCGGTTTCTCTTCCGCCGGGATCGTGCTCGAGGCCATCGTGGAGGATATGGAGATCAAGAAGAAGGTGCTTCGCGAGGCTGAGAAGGAGCTGGGCCGGCACGTGGTGTTCGCCTCCAACACCTCGGCGCTGTCGATCGACGAGCTTCAGAATGCGGCGAAGCAGCCGGGCCGGGTGGTCGGCCTTCACTTTTTCAATCCGGTTGAGCGGATGCCACTGGTAGAGGTGATTCGCGGATCGCGAACGACCGAGGCGGCACTGGTGGCGGCGGAGACCCTTGCCCGCAGCCTGGGGAAGATCCCGGTTCGCTGTAGCGATGGGCCCGGCTTCCTGGTCAACCGTGTTCTCGGGGCCTATCTCAACGAGGCCGTCAGGCTCCTGGAGGAGGGCTACTCGCCCCGCGCTATCGACAGGGCGGTCAGGGAATTCGGCATGCCGATGGGCCCCTTTGAGCTGGTCGATGAGGTCGGGCACGATGTGGCCTCCAGGGTTGCCGGAATTCTGCACCAGGGCCTTGGGGAGCGGGCACGTCCTCCGGACCTGCTGTCCAGCCTGGGCGGGGACCCGGATGTTCTCGGCAGGAAAACGGGCAGGGGGTTTTACCTGCACAAGGGTAGAGGGCGCGGAGGGAAGCTGAAGTTGAACAGGAAGTTGCTCAGCGGGGTTCCCGGTTTTTCCGGCACCTTCCGGACTTCCGATTCAGGTCTCTGGACCAGGAGGCTTATCTATCCGATGATCAACGAGGCGGCCCGGGCTCTCGATGAGGGAATTGTCGCAGAGGCAGGCGATGTGGACCTCGCCATGGTCTTTGGAACTGGTTTTGCTCCCTTCCGGGGAGGTCCCCTCCGTTATGCCGACAGCATCGGCTCCGGTAAAGTTGTCGATGAGCTCAAAGGCTTCAAGGAGCCGAGGCTGGCTCCATGTGAGCTGCTGGAGAAACTGGCCCTGGAGGGTGGTGGTTTCTATTCCTGTGCAGAATTGCCGGCTGAAGCAGGGGAATCAGCGCCTCCTCCGCTAGCGCCGGAGACCGGTTGAATGCGGCCTGTTCCGGTATTCCAGGTACCGGGGTGAAAATATTTCCCCCCGGCAGAATTTTGTCCTGATTGACTGTCCCTGCAGCGCACCTATAATCCTCGTTCCGAAAAGCCCCTTCTTTTCATGGTGCCCAGATGACAGTTTTCAGCAACGCAATTCCAGCAGAGGCCTCCTTCGCCCGGATTGCGCATGGCCAGTTTGCAGGTGGTACGGTTTCCCTCCCGGGTTCCAAGAGCCTGACCAACCGGGCGCTTCTGATCTCGAGCATGATTCCCGGCGAATCGATTCTTCGCAATGCTCTCGATTGTGATGATTCACGCCATCTCAGTGGAGCGCTGAAGCAGCTCGGGGTCTCCATCACCTCGGAGGCCGGCGGCCCTAGATGCGGGTCGCAGGATGCACTGACCTTTACCGTCAGGGGGGGGATTCTCGGGTACTCCAACAAGAAGGCCGATTTCCAGCTGGGCAACGCCGGCACAGCTACCCGTTTTCTGACTGCTGCGCTGGCAGCTTCAGGAGGGGAATACGTCGTCGACGGAGATGAGAGGATGCGCCAGCGTCCGATCAACCAGCTGGTCGAGGCCCTCAGGGACCTGGGTGCCGATATCAGGTGTCCCACCGGCTGCCCTCCGGTTGAGATCGGCCGCCGTGGTTTTCGGGGTGGCCGGGTCAACATGGCCGGCAACACCTCGAGCCAGTTCATCTCGGCTGTCCTGATGGCGGCTCCACTGGCCGGCGAAAGTATCGAGGTTCGCCTGGTGGGCGAGATCCTGTCAGCGCCCTACCTCGACCTGACCCTGCGGACCATGCAGGATTTCGGAGTGCGGGTGGACATCCACGATGACGAGAGTGATGGACAGCTGGTCTATCACATCGATGAGCGCAAGGAATACAAGGAGAGGGATTATTTCGTCGAGGGAGATGCCTCTACGGCCAGCTATTTCTTTGCCGCCGCAGCCCTCACAGGTACGACAGTCCGGGTGGAGGGTGTCGGCAAGGTGTCCCGCCAGGGCGACCTGCGTTTTGCCGATGTGCTGGCAGAGATGGGCTGCCACGTGAAAAAAGACGTCGACTCAATTACCGTTACAGGTCCCGAAGAGATGCTGGGCGGGATCGTCAACAATTGCGCAGACATGCCGGATGTTGTTCCTACCCTGGCCCTGGTCGGAGCTTTTTCCAGGGGGCGTACTCGCCTGCATGGTGTTCCCCATCTGCGCTACAAGGAGAGTGACCGCATTGCCTCTGTGGCCAGCGAGCTCAGGAAGCTGGGCGTCGATGTAAAGGAGCTGGATGATGGCCTCGAGATCAATGGCCCCGCCGGCCCGGATGATTTCGCCCTGCACGGCGCCCGGATTGACTCCTGGGGCGATCACCGAATCGCTATGGCGCTTTCCCTGGCAGGTTTGCTTCTTCCCGGCGTAGAGATTGGCGATCCCCAGGTGGTTACAAAGTCTTATCCTGCATTCTTCTCAGAGCTGGCAAGCCTGGGAGGAGGGTCCACCTTTCATTCTGCAGGGGGAGAAGAAGTCATCGCAGGGGAGACCCCATCATGAGCTCCTCTGGGGAAGCCTTCGATATCATCGTCGTTGGCGGCGGACATGCGGGGATCGAGGCTTCCCTTGCCGCTGCACGAATGGGAGCACAGGTAGCCCTGGTTACTCTCGATGCGAATGCCGTCGGCAGGATGTCCTGCAATCCGGCGATCGGGGGGATTGGTAAGGGGCAAATGGTCCGCGAGCTCGATGCTCTCGGGGGCGAGATGGCACAGGCGGCCGATGCCAGTGGAATCCAGTTTCGCCTTCTGAACACCCGCAAGGGGCCCGCTGTGAGGTCTCCCCGTGCCCAGTGTGACAAGCACCTTTACAGTAAATATATCCGAACGCGGGCCAGGTCCCTTGAGGGCTTGAGCATCCTTGAGGGGGAGGGGGCAGCCCTCCTGCTCGAGCCGGGCGGATCGGCAAGCTCGCGGATCGCAGGACTGCGGCTTGGCGACGGCAGTGAGCTTCGTGGACATTCGGTGATCCTGACCGCGGGAACATTTCTGCGGGGCCTCATGCATTGTGGAGGTAAACAGGAAAAAGGCGGGCGGGTCGGCGAGGGGGCTTCTTATGGGCTCTCCGATTTTCTCGAGGACCTGGGCTTCAGGCGCGGAAGGCTGAAAACAGGAACTCCGGCAAGGGTCGATGCCGCCAGCGTCGACTTCTCAAGCACCACCCCCCAGCCCGGAGACGAGGTCCCGTCTTTTTTCTCATTCGAGACGCGAGAGTGTGAGCTCGAGCAGGTCGACTGTCATATTGCCTGGACGAATCCACAGGCCCACGAGCTCATCAGGGACAATCTTCATCGTGCCCCGATGTACTCCGGCCAGATAGAGGGAACCGGCCCCCGCTATTGCCCCTCCATCGAGGACAAGGTGGTCCGCTTTGCAGAGAAGGAGAAGCACCAGATTTTTCTCGAGCCCGAGGGTCTCGACACCTCCTGGATTTACCTCAACGGCATCTCTACCAGCCTTCCCGAGGATGTACAGGACGGTGTCCTGGCCACCATCCCCGCGCTGAAGGATGCCAGGGTTCTTCAGTATGGCTATGCTGTTGAGTACGATTTCTTTCCACCGACCCAGATCAAGCCGACCTTTGAGACCCACGCCATCGAGGGGCTCTATTTCGCCGGCCAGATCTGCGGTACCAGCGGCTACGAGGAGGCCGCGGCCCAGGGCTTCCTTGCCGGGGTCAATGCAGTGCTGCGCAGCCGCGATGAGGAGCCCTTCCTCCTGGACCGGTCGGAGGCCTATATCGGGGTCCTGGTCGATGACCTGGTGAAAGAATGCCCGGTTGAGCCCTACAGGATGTTCACCTCGCGGGCCGAATACCGCCTGCTGCTGAGGTCTGACAACGCGGATCTTCGCCTCTGTCGCAAGGGCCATCGGCTGGGATTGATTTCAGATGAGAGAATGGCAAGGGTGGAGGCCAAGCAGGAGCAGATCGATTCTTTGCGGGCAGCTCTGCAGGCCACCCAGAGCGAGGGAGTCTCGCTTGAGAAAAAAATCCGCCGGCCGGGCGAAAGCCTCGAGGCGGTCCTCGAGGATTTCCCGGAGCTTGGCGGCAGGGCCGAAGACGATGTGATCGAGCAGGTTGAGATCCAGGTAAAATACGCGGCCTATATTGACCGCCAGCGGCTGCAGGTGGAGCGCTTTAAGCGGCTTGAGGGCCTGGCCATTCCGGGCACCTTTGATTACCGCTCGATCGTCGGTTTGCGCAACGAGTCGATCGAGAAGCTTGATAAAATTCGTCCGCTCTCAGTGGGCCAGGCCTCGCGTATTTCCGGTGTGACTCCGGCTGATATCGGGGTTCTCCTGGCTCACCTCGATCGCAGGCGTTCTGAAAAACTCCAGGATGTTCAGGGGGGAGTCGCCGGCCAATGACAACACCTTCGCCAGGCAAGCATCAAAGCGGTCTTCTACCGGGCGTAGGCCTGGATGAGGACTTTGAGATTCTCCATGAGAAGGGCCTCTACGCTGACAGGTTCATGGGGCTCTCGCAGCTGGATTGCCGCCTCCCCGATGGCAGCGAGAATCAGCATCTGAGGATTAACCTGCCCCCGGTGGTGGCGGTTGTCGCACTCCTGCCGGCTACCGGCCCGGACGGTCCCAGGGTGGTGCTCATCGAGCAGCTGCGCCCGGCCGTCGGCGGTGTCCTCTTCGAGATCCCTGCCGGGCATATCGAGGAGGGGGAGTCTCCGGAACAGGCTGCTGCCAGGGAGCTTGAGGAGGAGACCGGCTACAGGGCCGGAACACTGGAGCCCCTGGCTGTTCGCTATACAATTCCCGGGATGTCTTTCCAGTCCATGCACTTCTTCCTGGCAACGGACCTGGAGCCGGGGAGCCAGCAGCTGGAGGAATCAGAGTTTATCGTGGTTCACGAGCTTGAGCTTGCCGGGCTCGTCGAGGAGATCCTGGCCGGGCCACCCGCTTGCCGGAGAGTGGTTGACAACAAGACCCACCTGGGCCTCCTTCATGTTTCCATGTTGAAGCTGCGGACTGAAGCAGCTGAGCCGGGGGGGGAATCATGAGCCTGCCGGTGGTTGCTATTGTAGGAAGGCCCAATGTTGGGAAATCATCCCTGCTGAACAGCTTTGCGGGTGAAAGGATCTCCATCGTTGACAGCACGCCCGGCGTTACCCGTGACAGGGTGCGCGCCCTGGTTCCCTTCCAGGATGTTGTGATGGAGCTGGTGGACACGGGTGGAATCGGGATCGTCGACCAGGATGACCTGAGTGACCATATCGACAGGCAGATTGCCTTCGCCCTGGAGGGCGCCAACCTGATCCTCTTCGTGGTAGATGTCCGCGATGGAATCACGCCCCTGGACCGGGCTGTGGCCACCCGCCTGCGAGAGCGATCCGAAGAGATCCCCCTGATTCTTGCTGCCAACAAGGTCGACCACCCCGGGCTCGAGTCCGGGATCCACGAATTTCATCAGCTGGGTCTTGGTGCGCCGTACGGGGTCAGCGCCAACGAGGGCTGGGGGCGCAAGGATCTCCTTCGTGAGATCTCTGAAAAGGTCTGGCCGACCGCAGGGGTGGAGATTGATCCTGTCATGAGGATTGCCGTGGTTGGCAGGAGAAATGTCGGCAAGTCGACCTTTGTGAATGCCCTCGCGGAGGAGGAACGTGTCATTGTCAGCGAGGTGCCCGGGACCACGCGCGATGCGGTCGATGTTCGTTTCCAGAAAGATGGGCGTGAATTCGTGGTGATAGATACCGCCGGAATCCAGCGCCGCAAGGGCATCAAGGATTCGATCGAGTTCTACAGCCAGGTTCGGACCCTGGGAGCCATCCAGCGGGCTGATGTGGTGGTCTTTCTTCTCGATGCGAGTGAAGAGGTGACCCGGGCTGACAAGAAACTGGGAGAGACGATTTCCCATGCCCACAAGGTCTGTCTCCTGGTGGCCAACAAATGGGATCTGACCAACCGCGAGGTCGCAACCGAAGCCTATGCGGACTACCTGACTGACAGGATGCCCGGAATGGTCTATGCGCCGATAGTATTCACGACGGCTCGTGATTCAAGGAATACCCAGGCGGCCATTGACATGGCCCAGCATCTTTACAAGCGCTCCTCCAAGAGGGTCGGCACAGGTGAGCTGAACCGGGTGATGGAGGCCATCACAAAGCATCGCCCACCGCCGGCAAAGAAGGGCAAGGCCGGCAAGGTCTATTACTCGACCCAGGTGGCCGTATGCCCGCCGGTTTTCGCGCTCTTCGTCAATCAGCCGAAGGCCTTCTCCAAAGACTACAAGCGCTATGTAGCCAACGCCTTGAGGGAGGCACTCGATTTCGAGGAGATCCCGATCCGGGTGCTCTTCAGGAAACGGGAATCGCTCTATCACGATTGAGTGCGCCGCCCTGTTTGCAGACTCTGCCTATGCATGCAAGTCCGGGGAAGTTACAATCTCGCGCGACAGCGGATGGACTTTCCAGGGAGGAGACGGCTGATGCCTGAGCGTGTTCGTATTCTTGGTTTTGACCCGGGCACTCGCATCTCAGGTTATGGAATCATTGATGCCGAAGCCGGTGGAGAGCTCTCGGTGGTCTCCTACGGTGCGATTCACCTCCAGTCGCCGGGCGGGAAGACCGCGATCCCGGCCAGGCTGCGTAAGCTCTACGAGGCTCTCGATGCGTTTGTCCGGGAGCATAACCCCGGGGTCCTGGCGGTTGAGAAGATCTTCCATGGCAGGAGCTTTGACAGTGTGATGAAGGTTGGTGAGGCAAGGGGGGTCGGGCTTCTTGTCGGCTCACTGCACGAGCTCGAGATCGAGGAATACGCGGCCACCCGGATCAAGAAATCCGTTACCGGCAGCGGCCAGGCCTCGAAGTCCCAGGTGCAGGCAATGATGACGCGCCTGCTGGAGCTGGATGAAACACCACATCCGCAGGATGTGACGGATGCCTTAGCGATCGCTTTTTGTTATGCTCAAAGCCTCCGGCGTATCGACCTGTCCGCAAGTTGACGCTGAACCGCGTGGTGGCGGTGGTTACGAACGGGGAAGGGTTATGAATTAATTTTTCTCAGAGGAATGTACGAGGAGTTGCAATGAGTTCAGCAGAAGGAACATCTTCAATAATCAGGCAATCTGAAATACCAGGTGCCAACCTGATTCGGCGTGGGAAAGTACGCGATCTTTACGACCTTGGAGACAGCTACCTGATCGTGGCGACCGACAGGCTCTCGGCCTTTGATGTCGTCCTGCCTGACGGGATCCAGGACAAGGGCCGGATCCTCACCCAGCTGTCCCTGTTCTGGTTCGACCTCCTGGGTGTCGACCATCACCTGATCTCAGCAGATGTCGCCGATCTTCCCGAGAGCTGTGCGCCGCAGGCTGAGCAGCTGCGCGGTCGCTTCATGATTGTTGAGAAACTCGAGATCCAGCCTGTTGAGTGTATCGTTCGTGGATACCTTGCGGGTTCCGGATGGGCTGAGTACCAGGAGCACAGTACCGTCTGCAAGCTCCCGCTGCCGGATGGACTGGTTAACTCAAGCCAGCTTCCAGAGCCGATCTTCACGCCATCTACCAAGGCTGAAGAAGGCCATGATGAAAACATCCCCTTCGAGACCATGGTTGAGATCCTGGGCCAGGAGCGGGCAGATGAGATGAAGCAGAAGAGCCTGGAGGTCTACTTCAAGGCTGCTGAGTACGCCCGCCCCCTTGGGATTATCATCGCCGATACCAAGTTTGAGTGGGGGGTCCGTCCTTCGACCGGAGAGCTGGTCCTTGCTGACGAGGTCCTCACTCCTGATTCTTCGAGGTTCTGGCCCATGGATCTTTACGAGCCCGGCAAGTCACAGCCCTCCTTTGACAAGCAGTATGTGCGCGACCACCTCTTGTCAACGGACTGGGATAAGACTCCCCCGGCACCGGATCTTCCCGAGGAGGTCACCTCCTACACGACCACGAAATACCGGGAGATCTATGAGAAGTTGACAGGGCAGGACTGGAGCTGAAGAGCTCCGTTCGGCTGGATAGAAACAGAAAATAAGCTAGTGATCGAGGTGAGTTAAAAATGAGTAAGCAGGTTCTGATCCTGATGGGAAGTGACTCGGATCTTGGTTTTATGTCGGCAGCTCTCAAGTGTCTCAAGGAGTTCGAGGTGGGCTACGAGGTGGCCGTTTGTTCGGTGCACCGCTCACCTGAGAAGGCCCTGGGGCTGGCGGCCGGCGCCCGCGAGAAGGGTTTCCGGGTCATCATCGGGGGCGCTGGTGGCGCAGCCCACCTGGCAGGTGCCCTGGCGGCTAAAACAACCCTCCCGGTTATAGGTGTTCCTATTGAGAATGGAGCCCTGCACGGCGTCGATGCGCTCTACTCGACCGTCCAGATGCCGCCGGGGGTTCCCGTGGCAACGGTCGCGGTCAACGGTGCTCAGAACGCTGCAATCCTGGCCGTGCAGATGCTGGCGCTCGCTGATGACCGCCTTGCAGAGGCAATGGCGGCCTATAAGGAGCGTCTTGTCGAGCAGGTTGAGGCCAAGGATGCCAGGGCCCAGGAACGTCTGGAGAGCGAAGGGCTCTCATGAGCGAGAGGGCATCCCGGAGCGGCCGGGATTCGGGCCTGTCTGTTCCGGGTACTCTGCGCTGGGTTGGAGGCCCCGGGGGGTATCTTTCCCTGCTGGACCAGACGCTTCTGCCCGGCAGGGTGAAGTTCCTGCGCATTCGTAAGATGTCCGTGGTGATTGATGCGATTCGGCGCCTGGCCGTACGCGGAGCGCCGGCGATCGGGGTTGCCGCTGCCTATGGCATGGTCCTGGGATTGAGAGAAGAGAAGCTCTCCACCCCGGCAGCCTTCCGGCGAAGCCTTGCCCGGGTGCGCAAGAGCCTGGGCGAATCTCGCCCGACGGCGGTCAACCTGTTCTGGTCACTGGAGAGGATGTCTGCCCGGGCCGGAGAGCTCGCCACCGCAAAGCCGGCTCCCCGGGAACTCCTCAAGGGACTTCTGCAGGAGGCGCTCGCGATCCATGAAGAAGACCGCACCCTCTGCAGGGCGATCGGAGAACATGGCGGCCGCTTGCTTCGCAGCGGCTGGAGCGTATTGACTCATTGCAATGCCGGCTCCCTGGCTACAGGGGGAATGGGTACGGCCCTTGCTGTGATCTACAGTGCAGTACAGGGGGGGAAGAAGATCAAGGTCTATGCAGATGAGACCCGGCCGCTTCTGCAGGGGGCCCGGCTGACCAGCTGGGAATTGAATGAGGCCGGCATCGAGGTTACGGTCGCCTGTGACAACGCTGCTGCCTCACTGATGGGCGGCGGGCAGGTTCAGTGCGTGGTGGTGGGGGCCGACAGGATTGCGGCCAATGGAGATGTTGCCAACAAGATCGGCACCTACGGGGTCGCGGTGCTTGCTCGCGAGCATGGGATTCCTTTTTATGTCGCAGCTCCCAGCACGACCTTCGACCCGCACACCTCCTGCGGAGAGAAGATTCCCATAGAGCAGCGCGATGCGGGTGAGGTGGCCGAGCCCTTCGGCTCACGGTCGATGCCCCGGGGCGTCGGTGTTTACAACCCCGCCTTCGATGTCACCCCTGCGCGCTATGTGACCGGTTTTATTACCGAGCAGGGATTGCTGGAGGCTCCCTACAAGAGGAATATTGCCAGGCTGGTCAAGACGTCCGGGACACATGGATGAGATTGCTCGAAGAGGTCATACAAAATGAAACAGGTCGAATTTTCACCGCTCGATAAGATCCTCATGGAGAAGGCCGGCGAAACCGGCCAGGGGCAGGGTCAAACCCTTGTGCAGTTCCTGGTGGGGGCGATTTTATGTTCCCTGCTGGTCTTCGCGCTGCTGCAGGAGGTCTCTCCAGGGCTGGTTTTCTGGGCTAGCCTCGCCTACGTGGTTCTCAGCACGCTTGACAGGATTGCTTCCCGCTGGGCGATGGCAGCCCATAAAAACCTGATACGAAAACTGGTGCAGCACCTGGCCGACTCAGGCAGGAAGAGCTGAGCAGCTTTATCGATCCTGGTAACCGGTAGCGATACCGGAATCCGTCCACTCCTGGCGGATGTCGCCTCCACTCCAGGTGGAGTAGATTTTTGTGCCGGATTGCTCAATCCTGTCGGAGAGCTCCAGTGCCCCTCCCCTCCCGTCTCCTGAGACTACAACGACCCGGGGTTGTACTTTTTTCAGCAGGAGATCGTTGAGCCGGTTCCTTCTGCCGTGGTGCGGAAGGACGAGTACTTCTGAGCTGAGATCTTCGCCTGAGCCGAACAGGCGGGCGAGACCGTCCTCCTCCAGGTCGCCGAGGAAAAGAATGCCCTGCCCCTGCGATTCGAGGAAGAAAGACAGGGAGATGTCGTTGGCAGCCCGGGCCAGGGGCAGGGTTTCAGCTTCACAGGGGAAGATAACCCGCAGGCTGACTTCCCCCGGCCCTGCCAGGTCGAGACGGTCCCCTCGATTAATGGTGGTCAGTGGTATTCCTTTCTGGCGTAGACCTTCAATGAATTGAGCCCCTTTTTCTGTCAGCCCGAAGTGGCTTGAACAGAAAACCTCTCCGATCGTAAGCGCTTCGCTCAGCAAGGGTAGCGCCCCGGCATGGTCGGCATGTGGGTGCGAGATAAATACACCATCGATTCTTCGATGCCCGGTTTTCAGAATTGAACGGAGCAGGCGGTGGTTCGCTGCCGGCGTACCGCCGCAGGCGTCAAACAGGAAGATTTTTTTGTTCGATGGAATCTCAAGCAGGGCGGCAGATCCGGCCCGGGTGTTGAAATGGGTCAGGATCGGTTTCCTCTCAGCAGTTGAAGCGAGGTTGAGGATGAGCAAGCCTGGAAGGATCAGTATTGCGCTCATCAGGCCGGCCTTGCGCGTCTTTTTTGACATGCCGGAGGCAAGCAAGAGGTAAAAAAGCAGGATCTGCACGGGGCCTGGAGAGGGTAAGTAATAACAGTGCCCGGGAAGGGCGTGGAAAAAACGCAAGAGTTCAAACAGCAGCTGAGCGCTGAGGATGGCCGGGTGGGCTGCCAGCTGCCCAAGGGGCAGGCAGACCATGCCGAGCAAGACGCTGATGAGGCCGAGGATCAGGCTCAGGGCTACCAGGGGGTACAGGCAGAGAGAGAGCAGGGGCGATAGTGGATGGAATCGCTGGAAATATTCCGCGATCAGGGGGGTCGTTGCAGCAGTTGTGACCAGGCCGATCGACAGGCCCCTGGCAATCATCCCGGTCAGTGAAGCGAGGGGCTTTTTCCTCCTGGCTGAACTCTTGAGGGGGATGAGCAGCGACTGAAGCCGTCTTGATTCCCGTTGTTGTATTGAATGCCACCAGAGGATTGCGGCAGCGGCTGTGAATGAAAGCTGGAAACCCGCCTGCGACAGGCCCAGGGGATCTATGGACAGCAAAATGATCAGTGTCCAGCCGAGGGTATCAAGAGGCCTCGGACGCCGGGCGGCTGCTTTCAGCACCATGTGGAGGCCTATCATCAGGGCGGCTCTGAGTACTGGTGTATTGGCTCCGCTGATAAGCACAAACCCGCAAAGCAAAATCAGCCTCATCGCCAGCTGGGCTCGACGGGGAAAGGGTATCTGCATGGCGAAGAGCATGACCAGCCCGACGTGAAGCCCGCTGATGGCGAGGAAATGCGAGGTCCCTGTATCCAGAAATTCACGGTGTAGTTTTTGGTCCAGGGACCGTTTCTCACCGGCAATGAGAGCATGAAAGAAACCGAGCCCCCTGTCCGGGTACAGCTGGTTGATGATGCTGATTACTTTCCAGCGAAGCTGGAGGATGAAGGGACGGGGTGTATCCGGGGTGCCAGGAAGGAAAGAGATGGAGTCCGGCAGCGAGTGGATGGTGCCCGCATACCTGCTTTTCATATGGTGGCTTGCTGGAAGCCGGATCTTCCCGAGGACCTTTACCCTGGCTCCGGGTTGGAGGCGGGCAGGGATTTGTCCAGGAGAGATTTGTGCAGCAACTCGGACTGGGTGGCCGGAGACCGAATCAATGATCGTAAAGTCGGCGTATTTTACCGGGGTTCCATTGAGGAGGAATTTTCCCTGGCGAAGCACCGGCAGATTGCAGATGGTGCCGGTGAGGGAGCCGCTGATGGTGTTGGGGCGGGAAGATGTGGTTCTGTGCTGGTGACTCCCGGGCTTGAAAGAAAGCAATGGCCCGGCGGCAGGTGCCATCGATGCTGCCCGGATCCAGCCGAGGCAGAGCAGGACAAAAAGCCAGGCGATCTTTACGCGACAGGTTTTCTGCAGAGGCCTTCGGAGAAAAACCAGTGACGGTCTTGTCCAGCACCAGAGCACAGTCGCGATGGCCCCCAGGGCCGGGGCTGCCAAAGAGGGGGAGCTTGCTATTCCCAGGCTGAATGAGACTGCTGCCTCAAGTCCACCTGGGATGGTTCCGGGTTGGCGCAGGTTTTCCGGATGAGATGGGGGATGCTTGGCCGGGTACATCTGGCTGGGAGGTGGATCCGGCTGGTGTGTCCAGGAGCGGCGGCAGGATGATTATGGGGAGTCCCAGGCGGATCCGCAGAAAATTATTGCCCGTCCCTGGCTCTGAGCAGGAGGTTCCTGGCGAGGTTGGAGTCCCGGGTACGGGGGTCCTGCTGGAACCAGACCGGGTGACCCTGCTTGTCGACAATGAGGAAGCTGGCGCTGCCGACATAGACATTCCATGCATCGAAGATCTTCCGGGGCGCCTTCATGTCGGGGTCAAATCCTGCTGCGCCCTGGTAGCCGGCGTTGCTGAGCTCCAGGCGCAGGCCGTCCATTTGTTCATCCACGTTCCTGGAGCCTTTGAAGAAGTGGATGGAGACCATCTCGACTCCATCGTTCTCCCCGGCGAACTGGTCGATGTTCTGCATGAAGGTGGCTGAGCGGACATCGTCGGTGCCGCGAAAGAGGATGGCGACAACCTTTCCCTGCGAACCTGAGAGCAGGGTCCTTCGCGGAGTCACCCACATCTCTCCAAGCTTGAAATCAATTGGTGCGGGGCGCCGGGCCCGGTTTTGAAGGAAGTCGAGGGCGTTGATCGATCTCTTCTGGTAGATGCTGATGGCTGGCTCGAGAGCACCTCCTTTTTCCTGCAGCGCCGTCTGCAAATTGTTGATCTCGTCTATGTGGAGGCTGAAGGCCGCGGTTGCCTCGTCGAATCTTCCCAGGGCCATCAGGGCGTAGCCCTTGCGGAATCCATTGAAGGCAATGTAGCGGGAATAGGTCTTCCTGAGGTCCGCCGGAGATTTTTTACTCTCCAGCCGCAGGCGGTAATCCTGCAGGGCGTTTTCCGCTGATCTCAGGAGCCCTTCCGGATCTCCCTTGGCCTCGTAGAGCTTCCAGCGGGTTTCCACCAGGACCGGGAAATCCTGGCTCCAGCCGGCCTCCGGATCACCCATCTTTTTCTCTACCAGGGAGATGCCCTTGTCAAATTCTTCGAGGGTGGACAGCACCCGCCCCAGCGAGGCGGTGATCATCGTGCTCCTGGGATTGGCGGGATATTTTTTCAACCAGAGGAGGTAGTCCTCCCTGGCCGGACTGGCCTGCTTGAGAATGTTTTTGCCCCAGGCCCGCAGCTCGAGCGCCTCGGGTTTGAGGGTTGAAGCATCGGCAAGACCCTTCACGGCGCTGTCGGAATGCGAGATGATACGGGCGAAAAAAGGAGCGATCCTGACTTCCAGTTGCTCCAGGGAGAATTTCTTTCCGCCGGAGGACATGTCCTTGATGAGCTGGGCACGGACCCGTGAACTGAGCAGCTGCAGGAACCTGGCCTGGTAGAAATGAACCTCGGCTGCGGCGGAATCATCGGTGCATTTTTCCAGGAACTTTTCGCAGTTCTGAACACCCTGCTCGACCTTGCGGGTGAAGGCATCGGCTTCCTTGGGCTGCATGCGGCCGGGGTTTGCAGGGATCTGCTTGAAGACAGCCGAGATCTCTTCGGCCAGCGAACTGCAGGAAAGTTTCTGCACCTTTTCCGCCGGATCGGCACCTGCTTTCGGTGCGCTCGGCGGGGTAGATTTCTGATCCCCTTTGTCAATTACTGGGGCGTTTTTCGTTTCTTCAGCAGTTCCGGGTTTTACCGGCGTTTCAGGGCTGGTTCCGGGTGAATCGGCGGGTTTACAGGCACTGAGGGCGGCTACCAGGCAGAAAAGCCCCACAAGCCCTCTACAGAGCCGGAGATGGACTCCTAAGGCATTATATTTAAACAGCTTATGTTTTCTCATGGGTATCTGGTCCGCGACGGGGTCCGGAGATCTGGTTCCATCAGGATTCTGCAATAAGCTTGCCGCATTCAATCCTTTCTTCGGCACGAGGGAAAGGGAAGCCCAATCCGTCTGGACCTACCTTCCTTCTTTTTCTTTTACCTAACAAGAGTATAATCTGCGTGGCGTTATAAGAATACGTCCCACCTTGTGAAGAGAGGCAGCAGGAGATTCAGGCTGAGACAGAGATTTTTCAGCTTTCCGTTCCCGGTTCAAAGGGCTGGTTTCCAGATCGTTTTCCTGGTTGCCGCCGCGGCTGCATGCCCGGTGCCTGCGCAGCCCGCAGCGCCCGGCCAGCAGGACACGACCATTCTCGATGAGGTCTGGCCGCAGCTGACCGATTTCTCCCGCGTTGCCGACAGCGGGACAAAGACCTACATCAACCAGGAGACTGGTGATATCTCCCGCTACATCCTCGGCAATGTCAGGCGGGAGCTGACCATCGGCCCCAACCGCCTGCGCCTGGTCTGTGACAGGCTCTACATTCGCGCCCTGGGTCTCCTCAAGGATGACGATGACAAGGACTCAGATGACCTGGAGTTTTATTTTTACGCCGATGGCAACGTGCGCCTGGAGCTGCCGGAGCAGGGCAGCACCATTGAGGCCTCCTCCATCTATTACGACCACCGTGAAGGACTGGGTGTCATTCGCCAGGCGAAGATCAAGAGCTCTACGAGCGGTCTGCGGGGAATCCTCAACAGCATGGAGCTGCGGGATCTGCGAGGTGCCCCCACGGCTGCAGAAGCTCACGATGAGGAGCAGGCCGAGGTCCTGCTCAACATCGATGTGCTGCGGACACGGAACTTTGTGAGCTTTAAGGGCGAGGGGATCACGCTCAGCAATTGTGATTACTCAACGCCGCACGTGGCCCTGGCGGCAGACCTTGCCGATATCCGGCCGGCGGTTTCCGCCGCATCCCGTGGCGCGGCTGCCGCTGCTGACCAGGGGCATTACATGGTGGATCTCAGCGGCGCGCGGCTGGAGGTTCTCGGGACTCGGATTCTTCCCCTGCCCCTGGCCCACTGGGATACGCGCTGGCAGGATTACCTGCCCTTGAGATCGATTGACCTCGGGAGCTCATCGAAGTTCGGCTTCCTGGGTTCGGTGGAATGGAACATGAATTTTCTCCTCGACCAGCTTCCCCTTGGAGGGGTGCCCGGCCTCCGTCACGTGTTTGAAAATACCAGGCTCGGATTTGAGACCACCCACATGGAGAAGCGCGGCCTCGGTTGGGGCCCGATTGCTGAATACGGCAGCAGGGTTGACAGCTGGGAGCCCTGGCAATTGCTGCAGGAAGACTCGAGGTATTACGGAGAGGCGCGCCTGTTTTCTATTCATGATGATGGGACGGACCGCTCAGCAGGAGGTTTCGCTCCTCCTGAACCGGGGCGCTACTGGGGCTCTCTGCTCCATCGCCATGCCGTCTCCGGCCTGGGAACGATTGACATCGAGTATTCGGCGCAATCGGACAGCAATTTCCTCAACGAGTACTTCGAGGCGGTGGCGAAGCAGGAAAAGGAGCAGGAGAGCCTGGTCTCCCTGCGCAGCAATCTTGCAGACAACCTCCAGCTTAGCGCTCTCTACAAATACAGGGTCAATGACTTCGAGGAGACAACAGAGCGGCTTCCTGAGCTGAAGTTGAGCCTCTATCAGCAGCCGGTCCTCGATTCTGGCCTCTACATGGACCTGCAGGCCGCTGCCGCCAACCTGCGCCGCCGCTCTGCCGATGGAACCGGGGACACTCCCCGGCACGGACGCCTCGATCTCTACAACGGCTGGTCCTACCCGCTTGCCTCGCTGAGTCCCTACCTGGTGGTGCGCCCCTGGACCTTTGCGCGCTACACCGGCTACGAAAAGGTTCTCGATCCGTCGAGCGATTTTACCGACCGCACAGCTTTCGGATCAGGAGTCACCATCAGCCAGCAATGGTCGAAGACATTTCCTGCCGGTGGCGGGGGGGCTCTTCGTGAGCTCTTCGGCGTAGACAGCTTCAAGCATCTCGTGGTGCCCGAGGTGTCCTACCTGAATGTGTTTTCCAGCGACCTTGCTCCCGGTGAGACCTTCGAGATCGACGAGGTAGATTCTTTTGACCTTACCCAGCGCGTCTCCCTGTCACTTCGCCAGGCGCTGGTCTCGAGATTCAACCGGGAGGACGGCGGCCAGATGGAGCGTCCACTCCTTGGGCGGCGCAACGTGGCCCTGAAGCAGTCATCCTTCACGCGCCATCATCTCCTCGACAGCGAGGTCAGCCTTGTCTTCTATCCGCAGGAAGAGAGGGACAACGGCGGGGATGACCTGTCCCTGCTCGTTCTCGACCACACGGTGCGGGCCGGCGAGAACCTGTCCCTGCGCTCCTGGATCGCCCTGGATCCCAACGACGGGTTCAGCGACGAGCGCATGGACAATTCAATCCGGGCAGAGGTTGTTCCCGGCCTGTTCTCCGCGACCCTCGGAAATGTGAGTGCGGAGGCTGTAGCTGGCGGCGAGGACAGCAATTTTGTTTATGGACTCCTGTCTGTGTACCCGCAGGAAAAGTGGCGGGCGCAGTTTTACTATGCGAGGAATATCCAGAGTGAAAAGGATTCTGAAGTGAGCTTCACCCTGGGGCGGGTTTTTCATCGTTACGCTTTGTTCTTTGAGTATTCCTTCGATGCAGGCGAAGATGACAACCAGACCTTCTCACTCAATTTCCGGCCGGTCGGATTTGCCGGCAGCGGTATGGAGTCCTGGTCAAGATGGTAGAGGAAGACATGAGCACTGAATCAATCGCTGTCTACCCGGGCAGTTTCGACCCGGTAACGCGCGGACATCTCGAGATCATCGAAAGGGCCAGGGATCTTTTTGATGTGCTGCATGTCGCGGTAGTGGCGAACCCTTCGAAGGAGTGCCTCTTTTCTTCCGAGGAAAGACTCGACCTTTTAAAGAGCGAAACCGAGGCTCTTGGCGGCAGAGGAAGACTTGAGTTCACCTCTTTCGAGGGGCTCACTGTGCAGCTCGCTGCCAGGCTGGGGGCGCGGTGGATCGTACGGGGGCTGCGCTCAGGCGCCGACCTGGCCTCTGAGCTGCCGATGGCCCTCACCAATCGCGACTGCTCCGAAGGTGAGCTTGACACGGTGTTCCTGCCTGCCGGCCCGGCCAGCTCTTATATTTCATCGAGCCTGGTGCGTGAGATTGCAGCCGCCGGCGGACGCCTCGATTCCCTTGTCACCGGTGGAGTGGAGGAAGCTCTCAGGAAAAAGTCACCTTCCTGATAATGTTTCCGGCCGCTTATTCGCAGGGAAAGCACTTGACTGAAAAGCTTCACTGGCGACCATCTACCGCCCATGGACAGTAAAACGGCTGCATTTATCACCCTGGGTTGCAAGATCAACCAGTACGAGACCGAGGCGATTCGCCGGGAGGTGCTCGAGCTGGGCTATGAAGAGGTCCAGGCCTCCGATCCGGCGGATGTTTACGTCGTCAATACCTGCTCAGTGACCGCCCAGAGCGGGATCAAGAGCCGCAAGTATATCCAACGTGCGGCGCGAACCAACCCAGAGGCGCGAATCGTCGTGGTGGGCTGTTCCAGTGATGAAGAGAAGGAGTCCTTCAGCCGGATTCCCCAGGTTGCCCTGCTGGGCGGCAACGAGGAGAAGCCGATGGTGGCTAGCTTTCTCGATGGTTGCTGGGACCCGGGTGACGAGATTCCTTCGGAGATGCGTGACATCTTTGATTTGAGCATCTCCGGTTTCGGTGATCGCACCCGCGCAACGGTCAAGGTCCAGGACGGCTGCAGCAATTACTGCAGCTTCTGCACGATCCCGTTCCTGCGTGGTCTGTCCAAAAGCCGGGCCTCCGGCGATGTGATCGATGAGATCAGGAGGCTTGTCGACAATGGCTATGTGGAGGTTGTCATCTCAGGTGTTCACCTGCAGGATTACGGCCTCGATTTTGAGTCTCCCAGGGTTCTCGTTGATCTTCTTGCAGAGATTGCGGAGGTCGAGGGCCTGCGGCGGGTTCGCCTCAGCTCACTGGGAGCCCGGGCTTTTACCCCACGGCTGCTTGACCTGCTGGAGAACCCGGTTTTCTGCCGGCACTGGCACATTCCTCTCCAGGCCGGATCAGACAAGGTCCTGGAGATCATGCGGCGGGGCTATACCGTGGGCGATTTTCGCAGGGCTGTTGAGGAGCTGCGAAAACGCTTTGTCGATCCCTCGCTGACCACTGATGTCATCGTCGGGCATCCGGGTGAGACCGCAGAAGATTTTTCAGAGACCCTGGATCGTTGCGAGGAGTTTGCCTTTTCCAAGATCCATGTTTTTCCCTTCAGCATGCGAGAGGGAACCCTGGCGGCCTCATTGAAGCGGGATGTGGTTGAGCAGGCAGAGGTTCGCCGCCGCTCCGAAGTACTTGGAGAGCTCGACCGGAAGCTGAATCTTGCCTACCGCAAGCAATTCATCGGGCGCAGCCTCGAGGTGCTGGTTGAAGGGCCTCTCAAGGGCGATGAGAATTACCTGGTGGGAATGGCGCAGCGCTACCTCAGGGTCTCCTTTCCTGCTCCATCCTCTGGAGCTCTCAGGAGGTTTCAGGGTACGCTTCAGGCGGTGAAAGTTGATAAGATTACCGAAGCGGGATTGCAGGGACACTGGGATGAGATTCCTGTCAATGTCGCCGGGCCGGTGTCCTAGTCAAAGCTGTGGTGAGGTGGTGAAATGGTCGAGATTCCTGAGGATTTACGGGATGCCGAAGGGCCTTCGGCGCTGGAGGCCATCAGGGCGCTTCGCCAGCAGCTGAAGATCAACCGTGACTTCGGCTGGGATATGCCGGTGGCGGCAGGCCAGGGCCGGGTGGCAGTGGAAGCTTCTCCGCCAGCCGGTCGTGCGGGCGTGGCAAAGAGCCCGGCTGCAGAGGAAGCCGGGACGGCTGGGCGGGAGACTGCGTCAGCTGCAGCAGGCAGCCCAGGGCAGGACAAGGGGCTGGCCCTCGAGTCCCTTGAGGCCGAGGTGGCCGGCTGCAAGCTCTGCGGTCTCTGTGAGGGAAGAACCAATACAGTTTTCGGGGTGGGGGACCCGGGTGCCCGCCTGCTTTTTGTTGGAGAGGGCCCCGGGCGGGATGAAGACCTTGCCGGAGAGCCGTTTGTCGGCAAGGCCGGCCAATTGCTCAACGATATCATTAATAAGGGCATGGGGCTGGAACGTGAGCAGGTCTACATCGCCAATATCGTCAAGTGCAGACCCCCGGAGAATCGCAACCCTGCGGTCGAGGAGATCGCTGCCTGCATGCCCTATCTGCGCCGCCAGATTGAAATTATACAGCCCGAGGTTATCTGTGCACTCGGAGGCGTGGCGGCTAAGGCCCTCCTCTCGAGTGAGTCCGGTGTGGGCAGCCTTCGAGGAGAATTTCATGATTACGATGGGATTCCGGTCCGGGTTACCTACCATCCGGCGTACCTTTTGCGAAGTCCTCACGAAAAGCGCAAGACCTGGCAGGATATCAAGGCCGTGATGGCCAGGCTCTCGCTGCCACCTCCTTCCCAGGCCTGAGGCGTTCTTTTCGGCCGGTTCCCGGGAGTGTCCGCAGGTATGATTTCCCGGGCTTGCTTGTCCCTTGACTTGCTGTTGAATCAACTTGTAGACTCGCGTCTTGCCTCACAAAGGCAATCCGTAAGATTTTGACAGCAAGCTGCTTTACAGCGAATTGAGTTCGTATCTGGAAGCCGGTGGCCATTGGTTCCCGGTAACCGGATTTGTGGATGTCTGAGCCGATTCCAGGGAGATCTGTATTCCTGGATGTTTGTTTTCGGGTCCAGGACCAGGTGGTTTCTCCGGTCGAACAGGGAGCAACTCCTGCTGGGTCTCACAGCATGCGCAGCTGGTGCGAACCAGGTTCGTGAATAGCTCTGAAATGGTTTTGTGTTCTCAGCAGATGAGCCATCTGTTGAGCTCTATCTGAGGGTGTTTCCAGGGTCAGTACCTGGTGGTGCCTGGTCTGCATCAGGGATTTATAAGCAGCCATCTGCACTGCGATTGACTTGTTATCGGAGGGTGTGATACGATCTAAAGACTTGCGAAATGCAACAGTAACAAAGTGTTAGGTGAATCTTGGACCCATTCAGGTCTCTTGATTAGACTTAGAAGAGGGAGATGAGGCTTCTCTCCCGACTGGTTTGAATATTTACCGAGCACATTGAGCGGGTGTTGTCTGCTCAGTTTTCGTGGTCTCGACTCCATACAGAATTAAAGTACCAATTTCATTCAGCCTGCGGGTGATCAACTTGTCTCGCTTCCAGTGGAAGCCAGGATGGATGGGTTGGAGATTCTTGCAGGGGGTTAGTTACGCTCCGAAATCTAATTCGGAGAATAGGTTCCTTATTCAGGAAATCAATTAGATGGCAATCAATACTGTTTGGAGCATTGATCTTGGCAAGTCCTCGCTGAAGGCTGTCAGGTTGAAGCGCGACCGGGGCAATGTAGAAATCCTGGCCGTCGACAAGGTGGATTACCCCCTTGGAGATGGCAGTGAAGATGCAGCGGCCCTGGCCCGTGAGGCTTTCGGGGTGTTTGTTTCCCGCAACAGTATCAAGGATCCTGTTGTTGTTGCCCATCCCGGGCAGGGGACCTTCTCCCGGTTTATCAAGATGCCCGCTTTCGATGACAAGAAGGTCAATGAGATGGTGGGCTACGAGGCTTCGCAGCAGATTCCATTTCCTCTCGATGAGGTCATCTGGGATTTCCACGTCGTCGACCGCGAGTACCTCCCGGGTGAAGAAAAAGAGGTCGCCCTTTTTGCTATCAGGAAGGAGGTCGTTGAGGACTTCCTGCTGGAGTTTGCCAACAGGGAGATCCCGGTGGAGTCGGTTTCGATCGGATACATCGGAGTCCTGAACTACGCCTCCTATGACCTTGACCTGGATGAGCCCTCGATCCTTCTCGACATCGGGGCGTCGCATACAGATCTCATTTTTAATGAAGGGAACCGGTTCTTTACCAGGGCGATTCCTCATTCCGGCAACGAGATTACCAAGGCGATCCAGGAACGATTCAATCTCGGTTTTTCCGACGCAGAGAAGCTCAAGCTGGCCACCGCCCGGGAACCCCAGAAGGCCGTTAAGATTTTCCAGGCTGTGATCCAGCCCAAGCTCAAGGAGCTGGTTGGTGAAATTCACCGCTCGGTCGGTTTTTACAGGAGCCAGCATGGGGAGGTTAACTTCTCCAAGCTTTACCTCCTGGGTAACGGGTCCAAGATCATCGGCCTCCCGCGCTTTCTCCGCGAGAGCCTGAACCTGCAGGTAGAGAAGGTTCAGAACATCAGTCACTATCGTGTCAGCCGCGAGATGAATCTCAAGTTGCTGCAGAGCAACCTGCCGGCATTTTCAACGGCTCTCGGTTGCGGCATGCACGTGCTCGGCAATGCAGCCTGTAATGTCGACCTGGTTCCCGCTGAGGACAAGATCGCCAGGGTTGTGCAGCGCAAGAAGAAGCATGTCTTTATTGCAGCTGCTATCGTCCTGCTGGCAATGCTGGTGAGCAATTTCCTGGCCAGCAGCAAGATCAGGAGCTTTGATACCATCGAAGCGGTCGCCTCTGAGCTGGTGGATGAACTCGATGAGGGCAAAGAGGAAAAGGCGAAATCCTTAAGCTCTACGGATAAATACGAAAAGCTGGTCTCGGAAATGAAGGGCATTGTTGGATTGCGCGCCAGGGTGCTGAAGGCACTGAGAGCGCTGGATTCCGTTCTCGTTACCTTCCCGAATTCAGCCAGCCCCTCGCTCACGGTTCCTTTGAAGGAAGGCGCACCAGCGCTGGGCGAGAATATGGAGGAGCTGCTTGCAAACAGGCTCTGGATCCCCTGGGCGAGGTTCGAGCGTCTCGATGATTCGACTGCTGCAGCCTCCAGGAAGAATGAGAACCTGCCGACGGAGCCAACCTACCAGTTCAAGGTCGGGGTCGTGGTAAAGGGCAAAGATTCATCGTCGGCTTCGATGGCCTTTGTAACTGAAAAATTTCAGAAGCCGCTGGAGGCAGCCCTGAAATCTGAAGGGCTGGATCTGAAACCCGCAGGTAAGGGTGGCGCCCTGGTACAGATTGCTCCTGAGATTAACGACAATCTCGCTGAGATCTTTTACTCTCCTTCCGGCAAGTCGGCTGGGTTGGATGAGGGGCAGGAGGGCCGGCCCTTCCATAGTGTTGAGGTCAGCTGGATCCTGGTGACGAAGCCGGAGCCGCCGGCTGTAGTCGACAGTGAACCCGGAGATGATGAGGATCCCGAGGCAGACGACGCTGAATAAGGCGGCAGTCTTGAGAATCAGGAATTAAGAGGATGGATAAATTGAATAAGAACATGTTTGGCCTGGGAGTTGTCCTGGTGGTAGCCGTTCTTGGCGGTGGCGCCTGGAAGCTGGTCTGGGAACCCGGCACTTCTTTGCAGAAGAAGGCTGGTCAAATCAAGAAACATGAAAAAGACCTGAACGTTTATCTCAAAACCGCCCGGCCCAAGAGCGGCAAGGGGCAGGTCCTTGCTACGAAGAAATACGCCATCAAACTCCAGAAATCCGAGGAGGAGATGAAGGAGAGTTTCAAAGAGGCGGCTGACCTCTTTAAGGAACGCTGTGAAAAATTCCAGCTCTTCTGGGAGCTCCCCAAGGGAGAGACTCCCAGCTTCACCGATATTCCGCCCGAGCTCGCCGATTCCGGTGAGTTCAATGCTGCCTACAGGGATGGGAACAACAACCTGAGAGAAAAATACTGGGAGAAGTTCCCTGCAGCGGTTGTCGAGGACACTGAGGGAGCCTCGGAAGAGGAGGAAGACCGGGAAAGTAAAGCTCCTGTCATCGAGATGGTCAAGAGCGACGAAATCAATACCAATATGCCGCGGGCGATGAAGCAATACCTCGTCACCGAGGCCGTTTTCGAAGTGTGCAACCAGCTCGGTATCGGAGGGTTGCAGAAGATCGAGTTCCCCCAGGAAAGGGCGAAAAGCACCTCCCGCCGCTCCAGCGCCAGCAGGAAAAAAGACGATGCTGCTGCTGATGAGGCAACGGGGAAGGTTGAATACAGCAAGGTCGAGGCCGTGGTGGAGATCCATATGCAGTACGGCAAGCTCCAGAGCTTTCTCTCGACTCTTTACGAGAGTGACCGGGTGCCTTTTATTGAGCCAAAAAGCATTGAATTCGGCAAGCTCCCCAGTTCCCTGGAGGGTTTTGCAAAATACGTACGCCAGCAGACGTTCAAGTCCCAGGCCCTCGCGGATGCCGCGCAGGCTGCGGGTGAGCCATCTGCCCAGGAACCTCCAGTGAAGGCCATCATGCGATTGGTGGCTATTGACTGGAAGGGGGCGGAAGTGGCCGCGGACGATTCGGGTGAAAAGGATACAGAATAAGGTAATTGAGCTATGGCTGAGAGCAGTGATCTGAAGCAGAAACTTGATGTTATCTCCTATGTGGCAGCCGGCATCCTGAGCCTTGGTGTGCTGGCATTGCCGATGCTGAGAAGTGGGGACGCCTCCGTTTCCGCAGAAAAAATCCAGCAGAAGCTGCAGCCCGGCCTGCGCGAAGAGATGGATAAGGCTGACCAGCAATCAACTCCGCCGGCTCCTGAATGGGCCAATGAGCTGGAGGCTTTGTGGGATGTTCCGGGAGCTGGTGAAGAAAAAGCTGTCTGGGTGACAGAAAACAAGCCCGCTTCATTGCGGCTGTGGAACGATGTTCCTCCGCCGGTTGCTGTTCATGAACCCGGTGGCGTGATTTCTATTGAGCTGGTGCGAGATGCCCAGAAGAAGAAGCCCTTCCTGAAGGTCAGCGGCAAGGTTTCTGCGAAGAATCAGCATATTGAAATTGAAGAGCTGGTTCTCGAAAAGAAGACCGGCGATGGGGAGTTCGAGGTCGTGGAGGGCTTTTCGGCTGTCACGGATTTCGTCTATGAGGATACCGACATCGTTTCGGGCCAGAACTATGGCTATCGTTTTGTTTCCAATGCGGTTCCTGCCGGGGTTGCCGAGGGTCTTCCCGAGCCGATCCTGAACGCGGCCGCCAGGAGCAAGAGCTCAAATGAGCTGTCTACCGAGGTTCCTGTTCCTCTTGACCTTACTGTCAAGGTGAGGGGCTACCTCGATGAGTTGAGTGACAGTCCGAAGCTCGTCGGGCAGATAATCTACTGGGATTACTCAAAAGCGCAGAAGGTGGTCAAAAAGAACCGGACGATGACAGAAGAGTGGATAAAAGGATTTGTTTTTGGTGAGGACCACAAGGGCAAGCCCCGCTACAGCATTCGCTCTATCGTTCCGGAGGAGAGCAGTCGGCTCCATGGCGTGACGATCAATGACAATCTCGCCGGGACAAAAATTGTATTCAAAAAAGAAGCCCAGGATCCTCCTGCGGTAGATTCCTGGGATCCGGTAGTCAGCGAGTTCGAAGTACCTGAGAAACCGCCTGAGCCCGAAGCGGGAGCAAAACCGACAACTGCCAAACGGGGTGGTAAAGCCGGCAGTAAACCGACCGGTAAAGCTGCAGCCAAGCCAGTCGTCAAGAAACCGGCAACAAAACCCGCAAGTGCTTCAAAAGAAGGGACTTCCGGAAGCAAGGCTAAGCCTGCAAGTGGAAAACCGAAGAAGTCCGGGGGCCGTAAACGGGCAGGATTTGAATAATTATTCCGTTTCGCAACACGAAACTACAGAAAGCAATGCTATTTACCCGATTGTATTCAGGAGAAGATTTAAATAGAGGCCTGAAATCGTCTTAGGCAGGCCAATTAATATTTTAGCTGGATTTTTACATGCTGCGGGCTGATCATCAGGTTATCCGCTTTGGTCTCTTACCAGTGCGGGCCGTTTGATCTCGCTACGTTAGACCCTTCAAATTTCGAGTTTCTCGGGGTGGCTTTTGAGAACTCGGAAAGCTTGCAGGGTTGAAGCGGGTCCCAATCGGAACCTACCTCGATACGCCGTTCTGCCGGTGGCATTCCTTACCTGCTTTTTCCAGGTCGGTCTTTATTCAGACCTGAAGGAGTAGC
Source organism: uncultured Planctomycetia bacterium (assembly GCA_964615885.1). Classification (GTDB taxonomy): domain Bacteria; phylum Planctomycetota; class UBA8108; order UBA8108; family UBA8108; genus UBA8108. Next base: position 76,337 of record CAZTRG010000052.1, read on the forward strand.
GTTGAGGATTCTGATTTTATTTATGGGTTTGAAAAGCCCCTTTCAGCAGGCGGGGTGCCTGCGGGCTTAACGAAAACGAGGAAAAAGAATGACTTGGCTTGATCGAAGAGCATCGTCAAAAACGGCCCCTGTAAGTTTCAGGGGATCTCGAGAGAGTCGTTATAGAAATGAGCGAGGTATTGTAATGGTAGGATTGAAGAGGTCCGGACTCCGACGAGGCGTTCTAACGCCAGTTGCGATTTCCGCCCTTTGGGTGGCCTGTGCAGGACTCATCTCTCTGAGTGGTTGCGCCGGTACCCGTGGACAGGAAGTCTCACAGGTTAAGGCAGCAGCCGATGACTCGGCCAGGAAGTGGATCGCCCAGAACAGGCTCGGAAATGAAGAACTTCCCGCGCAAGCTGACCGGGGCCTGGTCCTTGGCGGCGGCGGGCAGGAGTCGTCCCAGCCCAGCAATGCCGGTGATGTCATCAAGCGTATACGCGAGACGCGCAAGGTGAACCAGGGGGCATCGGGTGCCCTGGTGAAAGAGGCCCAGAAGCATCGAATCCTTGGCGAGCTGTTCGAATCGGAGTTGAAGCTCAGTAAGGCTCTCAATCTCTGGCCTGCCAACGAGGAGGCCCAGCAGCTTCTCGATGAAGTTCGTATGCTGCGGGGTGACCGCAGGGGCGAGGTTCCCGTGGTTGCAAAGGATATTCGTGAGCAGCTCATGGTCCAGCGCCAGATGCTCCGCTATGAAATTGAGAGACATCTCAATCGCGCGATGCAGCACTTCGAAGCTGGTGACTATGACAAGGCGATTGACAGCTACAAACAGGCTATTGACGGGATCAACCATGCTCCCTTCGACCTGGGCATCGATTCTTACCTCGAGCGCGCCAAGCAGGGCCTCGCGAAAAGTGAAGATGAGAAGAAGCGCAAGGATTTCGCCGACCAGCAGGCGCTCTTGCGTATGGTCCAGCAAAGCAAGCGCGAGCAGGAAGCCGAATCACTGGATTTCATCCAGAATCACATCCGGGCGATCCGCAGGCGTGCGGTTGCTGCAACTGAGAACCGGGACTACGACAAGGCCGGAGAGCTCTATGAAAAGATTCTCTCGCTGAATCCCCACGATGAAGATGCTCAGAACCAGCTCAGGCTCTCCAACGAGCATCATCACATCCAGACACTTGACCGCTTTATTCGCGTCAACATCGACAACTACCGCAAGGCTATTCTCGGTGTGCGGGAGTCCTCTGTGATCTACCAGGAGATCTTCCGTTATCCTGACAAGGATGAATGGATTCGCCTTTCTCCCAAGGTCGTGACGATCGAAGAGCAGATTGCCAAGTTCGAATCTCCCCTCGAGAAAGAAATCCGCAGAAAGCTCAGCCAGCCGATCACCTACGGCCTTGAAGAGCCTGTTCCTCTTCGTGAAGCTCTGAGTGACCTGCAGGGTCTGACCGGGGTTAACTTTTTCATCCAGTCCAGCGACCTCGGTGACACGGAGGTGCAACTGGAGACCCTGAACAACCTGCCCCTGACCAACGTATTGTCCTTCCTGCTGAGAAATGCAGGAGATGGAGTGGGCTATGTCATCAGGGAAGGTGCCGTGGTCATCGCAGAGGATGAAGAACAGCTCCAGGAGCCCAAGTATCTTCGCTTTTACGAGATCAGTGACCTGGTCAACAAGCGTCCTGATTTCCCCGCGCCGGAAATCGGTATGGATGAGCTGGCCGGCTCAGACTCCACCGATGCCGCCGCCGATATTGCCTTTGGCGATGAGGACCTGGAAGAAACCGGTGGAGACGTCTACGAAAAGGATGAGCTTCTCAGCCTGATTGCTCGTGAACTCAATGCAGGTGGTGAAGCCGAGGGAGAGGAAGAGGTCGAAGGTATTCGGATCCATCCCGGCGGTAAGCTCATGGCCTTGACGACCCTGCAGAACCACATCAAGCTCGCGAAGATCCTCGAGCGGTTCCGTAAGGCGACGGGAATGATGGTGACGGTTGAATCCCGGTTCCTCGATATCCAGGATAACTTCCTTGAATCGATCGGGGTCAATATCGGTAACGACAGCCAGAACTTCCTGCCGAACTCCATCCCGGATATTGACGGCGCCGGTACCGCCCTCAATCCCGGCTACGAGTTTACTGACGCCGCCGGAGAGATGAACCTCCGGGTCGCCAGTATTGGTAACCTCAGCAACCCGCTGGGTTCACAGGTCAATCCCTTCAACCTCACCACCAGTGGTGGTGGCGCCTACCAGCTGAATGCGATCAACCCTGATCGTTTCGTCCTCGAGGCCTTGTTGACGGGTGTCGCCAAGGACCAGGAAATTCGCCGGCTGAATTCGCCCAGGGTAACGGCCTTCAATACCCAGACAGCGCATACCCTGGTCGTCAACCAGGCTGCCTATATCCAGGATCTCGAGGTTAACCAGACAGGTGTTATTCCTGTGATTAACCCGGTAATCGGCGTTCTCAATACGGGGTCGATTCTCGAGGTCAGGCCGACCATCAGCTTTGACCGTAAGTACGTTGTCCTGGAGATCCAGCCGACGCTTGCCGAGCAGATTGGATTTAACGAGGCGGTGCTGAACCTTTCGGGTGGATTTACCACTGTCCCCGTTCAGCTGCCTATTGTTTCGGTAACCAAGATCAAGACGACTGTGAATGTCCCGGATGGCGGCACGGTGTTGCTTGGTGGCCTCAAGCGTGAGGTCAAGCAGGAGGCTTCCATTGGAATGCCTGCATTGCGCAGGATCCCGCTGGCGAATCTCTTCTTCGGTCGCGAGGGTGATTCAGCTCTCAGGTCCAACCTGTTTGTCCTGATCAATACGCATATAACAGTAGTTCATGAGGAAGAAGCCAGGCTCTTTGGTACGGGTATCTAAGTAGCCAGGCTCTTGTTTGCAGAGTCCATTAGGACTCTGCAGTTTCGGAAGTTTCGGTGGAAAGGTGGCGAGTAAGGAATGACAGCGAGTCGAGCACCTGAATTTCTAATCCTGAAAAAGCAAAGGCCCTCCGGTCCTTCATCGAGGCCCTTGGAGGTTCGCAATCCCGGGAAGCCCCTGGGTTTGTTGATAGTCGTGATTACAATGATGTTATCGGTTGTTTCAAATCCCGGTTTGCAGGCACAGGGCTTCAGCAATGAAGACCGTGCCTTTGCAGATGCCCTGATCAGGGAGCTGAAGTATTTCGATACAGCCCGGCGCTGGCTTGCTGAAAAACGCTCGGCCCGCACGACCAAGCCTGAGCAGCAGGCAGAGATTGATTCACGGCTGATCGACATACTCCAGGCCGAGGGCAAAGGCAATGAGGCCATTGAAGCCCTGGCTGAATTCAAAAAGAAGTGGCCCACCCATCCGCGGGCAGCCCTGGGTTCGCTTGAGCGGGTTGGTTCAGAATTCGCCAAGGTCCTGGGGAAACTGGAAGAGTCGAAGAAGGCCCGGGATTCCGACAGCGCCAAGGCTGACCAGCTCGTATCGGAGGCCACCTCTGATTTCAAGGGAGAGGTGCAAAAGCCTCTCGATCTCCTGATCCAGGATCTCTTCAAGCAGGCCAAGGCCGCCAAGGGTAACGAAAAACTCTCCAAGACGCGTCTCGCCTACCAGGCCGAACTGGCCAGGGTGAATATCTTCCTCGTTTTTGCAAGGAGCCTGGGAGAAGGCGAGGTACGGGACAGCTACCTCGAGCGAGGACTCAAGCTGGCTGATTACTTCGTCAACGAGAGAGACGAGTTCTACATCATGCGCTACGAGGCCCAGATCCAGAAGGGCCTCTACCTCTTTGAGATGACACGCTATGCGGAGTCAGCAGAAGAGCTCGAGTTGATTTTTGATATTGAGCCCTTTGCCCGTCCGCCTTATTCCCCCCAGCTTCTCAAGGCCTTCCATACGATTCGCCTGAAGGCATACCTGTTCTCGGCGAAGGCCTACAACAGTGCCAAGAAACCGGGCATCGCGGTGAGTATTCTTAAGCCGATCATGAGGTCAACGGCTGTGCCGGGTGACCCCTTTGCTCCGGCCATCGGGTTGGTGGAGTCAGATTCCGATCTCCAGCAGTTTGCAGTCCTTGCACGGCTTGAATACGGGATTGCCATGGCGGATGCAGGTGATGCGGCGGGAGGAATGTCGGTTATTCACAAGGTGATCTCGAAATACGATGCGCTCCATAAAGAGACCAAGGTCGACAAGTACCGAGCCTTTGTGATCGATGCACGAAAAGCGCTCGGGCGGGTTTCCTCTTCAGGAAGCGCAGCCCTCTCAGGTCGTGACTTCTACCAGGCTGCGATCGGGTTGAAAAGTGAGCTGAAGCTCGAGGAGGCTCTCCGGGCTTTCCAGACGGCTCTCGCAAAGCTCTCCGACTCCGAGGTTGTTGAGTATGCGCCTATTTGTCTCAACGAGATCGGCGAATTGAGCTTTATCCTCAAACGCTACGATGAGGCTGCGGTGGCTTTCTCTGAGCTGGCCGCACAGCATTCCGAGAGCGAGATTTTCCGCAAGAAAGCGGCCACCAGCTTCGCCGCCTCGGTTGACAAGGCTAAACGTGAACTGGGTAAAGCTGCTGCGAACCATGCCGGCTACGCCGACCTGACGACCTCTGCTGACCAGTTCAGTGGTGGAGACACCAAGTACCAGGTCAAGATGTCTGAAGCAGGCCAGCTGGAGGGACAGGGCAATTATGCCCAGGCCCGGTCGATTTTCCTTTCCATCCCCGCTGAAGATAAGGGAATCCCTGTTTCCTATTACCTGCGTGCGCAGGCCAGGGGCTTTTCCACACTGGTGAGGGAGTACGAGATTGCCGGTAATGACGATACCGCCAGGAAGGCACTTCTTGCCCTCTTCAAGGAAAACATCGAAAAGCTGCAGGCCGTTCTCGATGAGGCGCTCAAGACCAAGAATCTCAAAGCTGCCGGAGTGGCTGCGCTTGGCCTGGGGCAGATGCACTACAACCTTGATGAGTATCCCAAGGCCGCGGAGGTTCTCAAGCTCTTCGCCAATGAGCTTGTAGACGATGAGTACTACCGCTGCAGGGGGCTCGGCTACCTGATTCTTGCAATGGTTGAAACGAAACAGGGCAAGGAGGCGGCACCTTATTTCAACCTTCTCAAGTCCAAGTGCCCGGAGGATCCCTCTGTTGCCAATGCTGCCTATTCCCTCTCAGACGCCGCCGATGCCGAGGGTAATTCCAGGAAGGCTGCAATCTACCTGCTGGATTACGCCAAGCATCCTACCGCTAAAGATGAGATCGAAAATATCCAGGTGGTCATGAAGATCGTCCAGACCCTCAGCGATGGTGGGCTGATCTCTGACGCAAGGTACTACGTTAAGAAGGCCAAACAGGTTGCCAGCAGGGGAGAGAACAAGCTCGATCGGGAGCTCGTGTATATGGAGGGCAAGATCGCCTACAGTGCCCAGGACTGGAAAACGGCCGTTGCGACCTTCCAGCGTTATGTCGATGTCTACAAGGTCGATGGAGTTCATTACGAAGACCCGTTTGTCTGTCGGGATCTCGCCTGGTCGGTTCTCAAGCTTGCGAGGCAGAATCATCCCAAGCCGGCGGCCTTGCCTCTCCCGCCGCTGAGAAGGTCTGAAGAATTATACAACCATGCTTTTTTCCTGATTCACAACCTGCTCAATAACCGTCGGACTCCGGGTAAGAAGCCTGACGCAGAATTGACGCGGCAGTACTGGCGGATTGCTTTGAGACTCCAGCATGTGCGCGTCTACCTTGCACGTGCGGGGGCGGGAGAGGATGCCTACACCGATATCCATAAGTTTGTGAATGAAAATCAGAAGCGGATTCGTACTGAGAGCCAGCTTTGGGGCAGCTTCCTGAAGGTATGGGGGGAAGCTCTCGACAAGCTTGGAAAAAATAAATCGGATTACATCAAGGCTGGGTAAGAGATGAGCCAAGGAATGAGTAACAGAATGAGATTTTCTTATCGCAGAACGGAAATGACCTCCAGGGTGCTGGTTTCCCGGCTGACCCTGGCGCTCGGTTGCCTCTTCTTCACCTCTGTGAATGCGGATGTGATTGTTCAGTCAAGTGGCAAGCGGATTGAAGGGGTCGTCATATCTTCTGCAAAATGGGACCAGGTTCTTTTCAAGCAGGGTACCAATACCGTCAAGCTGAATGGTGACAAGGTTGCCAGTATTCAGCGTGATTCAGCCTATCTGCAGCCGGCCAGGAGCGCCCTTGCCGGAGGCAAATACGACAAGGCCCTGGCTATCCTGGAGAAGCTCGATGGCAGGGGCTTGAAGGGCTGGCAGGCGGCCGAACTTCAGTATCTCAAGGGTAAGATCTACCTGGAAAGCGGAGAGCCCGGCAAGGCTGACACCGCGTTTGATTTGTTTGTAAAGACCAACCGCGAGAGCAAGGACTACTGGCTGCCGCATGCCATTTTCGGGCGTGGCCAGGCAGCTCTTAATCTCGGCCGTGGCAGCTCTGCCCAGCAGCATTTCAAGGGACTCTCTCCCTATGGCCCGACCTGGATATTGCGTGCCAAGCTCGGTGAGGCCCAGGGACTCTTTCTTGCGAAGAAATACGTCGACGCGAGGACCAAGTTCCAGGAGGTTGCAAATGACCGCAAGGCTCCCACTGGGCTCAAGGTGGAGGCGCTGATTGGAAGGATCGAGGTGATCGCTTCCCAGAAGCAATATGACAAAGCCATAGCCGACCTCGAAAAGAATTTCTTCTCTCCCTCTGCACAGGTTCTCAACTACGGTAAGGCCCGGGCTAAGGCAGCCTATCTCATGGGCTTCTCCTATAAGAACCTTCCGGGTAAGGAGAATCTTGAGAAGGCCGAGATCTGGCTTCTCAAGACAGCGGTTCTTTTCCGTCAGCATAAGAGTATCTACATAGATTCATGCACTGCACTGGCAGATGTATACAAGCAACTCGGTCGTGCGGAACGGGCTACTGAGTGGGGGAAGCGAGCAAAAGGATAGAATAGAGCCGGGCGGCGCAGGCCTGCCGGGCGATTGTCAGTTAATTACCGAGGGTAACCTCATATCAGAAAGCCAATAAACGTGAACGGCAATAGGAGTAGTGACGTCATGATTAGTAAGTCAGCCCGAAAGGGAAACAGTCACCGTCCGGGAATTTTCGCTTCCAGGACTAACAGGAATCCGTGGGTGTATGGAATGCTGCTTTTTGGAGCATTCGCAGTTGTCGCCCTCTTTTCCTTTGAGTTGATCGGCGGCCAGGCGTTTGCCCAGGATGGAGGTGCTACGCAGAAAACAGTCCTTGATGCGCTGATGGATGCCGGTTTTGTCGGTTTGTTGATCATCCTGATGTCCATTGTCGGTGGGGCGCTTTCAATCACCTTTGCGTTCCAGCTGCGTCGTGATGTCCTTGTTCCGCCGGAGGTGCTCGGCCATGTTGAGCAGCTCTTTGAAGACGAGGAGTACGAGGAGGCTTTTCACCTCTGTGATGCGACCCCGAGTATTCTTTCCCAGGTGGTTTCCGGCGGCTTGTCGAAAATCGAGGAAGGATATGAGCCGATGTCGGACACCATGGTTGAGGTCCTCGAGATGGAATCGACCAAGCTGCACCAGAAGGTCGGCTATCTTTCGCTGATCGGCAACCTGTCGCCCATGATGGGACTGCTTGGAACGGTCTACGGTATGATCGTAACCTTCAACAAGATCGCCAATTCGAAGGTCCAGCCCAGTCCGACTGAGCTGGCCGATGGTATCTCAATCGCTCTTGGAACAACGTTCCTCGGCCTTTGTGTCGCGATTCCCATGACGGCTATCTACGTCTACTTCCGCAACAAGGTTATCCAGGTTGTGACCGAGGTAGGTGCTGCATGTGAAGAGCTGATGTCTCGTTTCAAGCCTGAGTGATAAAGGCTGCGAGACAAGGAATAGTTCGCTAAGAGATCTTTTGCTTATTCAAGAGAGCTGGTCATGAAAAAGAGAAAGCGTTCGGACGAGAATTTCGAAACTAAGATGGAGATGACGCCGATGATCGACTGCGTCTTCCTCCTGATTATGTTCTTCATTCTCACGACCCAGATCACGGTTAACATCGAGGATGTCGTGCTTCCTTTCTCTCGCGAGGGTAAGCAGGACGAAGAAAAAGACACTGGCGAGACCATGTTGATCCTGAATGTCAGGAAGAATCGTGATGGAGAGCGTGACCAGCGCCTGGGTGAGATCGTTTACAAGGGTAAGGTCTACGATACGAAGCAGCTGCTTCAGATGCTTAAGGCGGAGGCTGAGTATGACGCCAGTCCTGAGGGGCGTGGGCGTGCATGGGAGGAGGGGCCCAACGGGGTCAAGCTTTCTCAGATGGAGATCCTGATTCGATACGACAGGAGCGTTAAATCGGAGTATCTGCGCACTATTTTTGAGCAGTGCCAGAAGGCTGGTATCTACAAGCTGAAATTGGCTACCGAAGGCTTACAAAAACTATGAGAGTTAAACAGAATAAGCGAGTCATTGAAGAAGCTGAAATGAACATGACGCCGATGATCGACATCGTGTTCCAGCTGCTGATCTTTTTCCTTCTCTCGGCCAAATTTATCGCGCTTGAGGGACAGCTCTCTTCCTATCTTCCCAAGGACAGGGGGCTCCAGGCTTCTTTTGCGAAGATTGAGCCTGACGAGGTCATCTTTTTCCTGAGCTGGGAGTCTACTGCGGAAGCAAGCGGTTACTCGCGGGTTCAGTGCCAGACGATTAATTACCGGCCTTCGGCGGGAGCTGCATCCGGGCAGGATTACACCTTCCAGGAGGTTGATGCGCCGGGACTGGAAAACTCCCAGGGATTCGTCCCCTATGCCGATGGCCAGGTCCGATATGGTGAAAATAAAGACTGGCCCAGCTACTGGGTACCGGACTTTGTTGAGATCGAAACTTATCTCAGGAATCGCCATGGCATGTATAGAACGAAGGATTCCGGTAAAGGTATTCCGGTAACTATCAATGTCTCAGATGATGTTCCGATGCAGATGGTTACGAATATTGTCGATATCTGTACACGGATAGGCATCAGCAATGTAACGATTGCCGCCAAAGAAATTCCGATCGATTAGATAACGATCCTGTTTCCGACTGGGTTCTGACGGAAACAGGTTTTTGAAAGCAAACGAGGAATGAACATAAGGAGATTGAATCTAATGCGAAAGCAATTGAGCCGGTTAGCTCTCATGAGCGCCGTGGTCTGCTTTGGCGTTCTTTTATTGCCAGGCTGTGGGGGGACTGGTGATATAGAAGAAGGCTGGAACAAGACATTTTCCAAGGATGGATCTGAGAGCAATAAAGATGCTGCGAGTGACGGCGATCTCGTTGCCGTTGCCGATTCCGGCGCTTCTACCGAAAGTGGTGGAGGAACTGCCGGCGAGGGCCAGGAAAAAGACGAGCTGGATCTCGGTGATCTTGAGTCGCTTGAGGAGATCGATGCAGCGGCCGAAGAGTCCAAGCCGGCTGAAGTTGCTTCGGAGGATGCTCCGGTACAGGAAAAAGACGAGCTCGATCTTGATGATCTCGATGATCCCGATGCCAAGCCCGCCGAGGAGAAGCCTGCAGAGCCCGAGGCGGCCAAGCCCACGGTCGGAAAACTGTCGGCTAAGCAGGTTCTTGAAGAACTTCGCAAATCCAATGAAGGCCGAACGGCTTCCGCGAAATACCACGCTCGCAGAGGTGATGAGGCCATGGAGCGCGGCCGTTATGTAGAGGCTGCGGAGTACTATCGAGAGGCGCTCAGTAAGCAGGCGAATGCCGAGTACCAGAAGAAGCTCGACAAGGCTCGTTTCATGCTCAATGAGAGGCCCGGAGAGGCGGAATCTCTTGCAGAGGACCTCTTTGAGCGCGAAAAGGTACGCAAGGCCCAGTACCTGGCTGAGATCAACCTCAGCATGGACAAGGCCAGGAAAGCTCTTGCAGAGCGCAGGGTTGAAGATGCCCTCAGGTATGCCTCCCTCGCCGCTGATAATATCGCTCTCGATCCTGAGCATGCCGGTGAGGATCTGCGCAAGCAGGTTCGCGAACTCCTGGATACCATCAGGAAAGACAAGCGAAAGGTCGAACGCGACCGCCAGGATGACCAGGTGAACCAGGCAAGCGCAATTGCCAGCAAGGAACTTGACGAGGAGCGCTCCCGCAGGAAAGTGCAGGTGCAGGATCTTCTTCGCAAGGCGCTGCAGGCTATTCGCCAGGGCGAGTACCGCAAGGTCGTCGAGATCTGCGAAACTGTTCTCAAGCAGGAGCCTGAGAACAAGGTCGCCTCTTTCTGGATCAGGAGTGCTAATGAACGTATTTTCAAGGAGCGTGAGCTGAAGGTGATCCAGGATCGGATCGAGGCTCGCAAGGTTCTCGAGGAGAACTTTGTCGAGGCAACGACTCCCTACGACAGGATCTTTGTATTCCCCGAGGATGATTACTGGCAGCGCGTCAGGTTGCGCCAGAAGCGCATGCAGCCGCGCCGCATCGAGGACCCTGAGCCGATCAAGAAGATCAAGACCGCGCTGGAGACGACGAAGATCGATGTGAGCTTCGAGGATTCTCCCCTGCGTGACGTGGTTGATCATTTCCGTACAGTGGTCGGAATCAACATCCTCATCGATCCGCAGGTGGATCCTGATGATGAGTCCCTCCAGGTCAGCCAGTCGATTAACCAGCTGACGGCGATGAGCGCCTTGAAGCTCATCCTGTCCTCCAAGGAGCTCGGCCTGACCTTCCAGGAGAACACGCTTGTGATCACCAGCGCTGATGAGGCCAGTGAGCCGACCGAGTTCGAGGTCTACAACGTGTCGGACCTGCTCATGAAGATCAGGGATTTTGCTGCTCCTGAGATTCGTCTCAAGTCCTCCACTGAGGACCAGGATGGCGCCCCGATCGAATTCACCGATGACAGCTTCGAGGAAGAAGAGGAGCTCGATCCCGAGGGCCTCATCGAACTCATCATGGAGAGTACCGGTGGCGATGACGTATGGGATGGAGAGGTCAACAGCATGGAGCACCAGCGTGGACAGCTCCTGGTTAACGCGACCCGCGGCCTCCACGGCAAGGTGCTCGACGTCCTCGAGAACCTGCGTGAGGACTCCGATCTCTATGTTGTCATCGAGGCGAGGTTCATCGATATCCACGACGATTTCCTTGAGGATATCGGTGTGGACTCCCGCCAGCTTGGCCAGGTAACCAACCTGGGAACTCCCCATGGCCAGGTGCTCAATGGCGTCGAGGGCGGAAATGACATTGGTATTGTCGAGGGACCCGACGGCGTTCCCGACGATGTGTTCCTTGTCCAGGGCCTTGAGCGCTGGGCCGGCCGGGTTCAGCATATCGTTGATGGTTTCACCGGTGTTATCAGTGGTGAAAGAATCAACGCGGCCGGCGGAATTGGTGGCGCGACCTTCCAGGCTACCTGGATCGAGCCTTTCCAGGTCAATGTCATTATCCGTGCTGTCCAGGAAGAGCAGAATGTACGTGAGCTGACCGCCCCGATCGTGACCGCCCATAATAATGAGCGGGTATACGTTTCGGTGGTTACCCAGCGCGCCTACATTTCCGACTACGAGCTGGTCAGTGGTGGAACGGGTTTCGCAATCATCGAGGTTGCCGACCCTGTCGTGAACACCTTCCAGGAGGGTGTCATCCTCGATGTTGACCCCACCATCTCGCACGATAAGAAGTACGTCACCCTGGATGTGCGTCCGACGCTGGCGACCCTGATCGGCGGAGTTATCTCCACCGTCCAGATCAGCCTTGGTAGCTTTACCAACGTTGCGACCCAGGTGCCGATTGGTATCCCGGAGATTTCTCTCCAGCAGTCCTTTACCTCTGTGACGGTTCCCAACGGCGGGACGGTCCTGCTTGGAGGTTTCAGGAGTCTCAACTCGGCCAAGTACGAGTCCTATCTGCCCCTGCTGGGCAAGATTCCGCTGCTGAAGAATCTTGTCAGGCGGAAGGCAACGCTCGAGGAGCGTCGAAGCCTTGTGATTCTCGTCACTGCAAGGATCGTCGATCTGCGCGGAGCGGAAGACAAGAAGTTTAACCCCCAGTAAACGGCTGATTTTGCTGACGGGTGGCCCGTTGACCGGGGAGTTATTCTCCGGTCAACGGGCTTTTTTTGTGGGCGGCATTCCGTGAGTTTGAGGTCTTTTTCAGCAGACAGTTGCTCCCCGGGGAGGAGGTGTCTAAGGTATTGCCGGACTTATTCCGATATATTGTAGGTCCAGGAAACATTATCTATGTCCAAGCTCAGAGCCATCTTTTTCGATATTGACGACACGCTCTACTCAACCAGTGAGTTCTCCGAACTGGCGAGGTCGGCCGCGATTGATTCCATGATCGAGGCCGGGTTGAATCTCAGCAAGGAAGAGATTCGAGAAGAGCTTGACGAGGTGATCCATGAGTTCACCTCGAACTATGAACACCATTTTGACCGTCTTCTGTTGCGAACCCCCCGGCGTTATTACAAGGGAATCAATCCGGCCATTATCGTTGCTGCCGGGGTGATGGCCTACCATGAGACCAAGTCACGCAGGCTTGCGCCCTATGAGGATGCCATCGAGGTGCTCAGGTTGCTTTCATCCAGTACGGATCTTCTCCTGGGCGTTATCAGTGAAGGGCTCGAGGTTAAGCAGGCTGAAAAGCTGGTCAGGATGAGGGTTACGCAGTTCCTCTCTCCCAGCGCGATCTTCATCAGTAACCAGATCGGGATTTCGAAGCCGAACCCGAAACTCTACCAGCGCGCCTGCAGCGACCTGAATCTCAAGCCCGCCGAGACCATGTACGTGGGAGACAATCCCCTGCATGATATCGATCCGCCCAATTCGATCGGGATGATTGCGGTTCGAATGAGGCGTGCGGGAAAATACTACAATTCTGAGAGCAAATCGAAGCCGGCCAGGGTGGTTCAGAATTTCTGGGATTTCCTGGATTACCTCAAACAGGATTTTGAGCTCAAGGTTTGAACGCTGCCCCCGGTGAAGTGAAGAAAGATGAAGCAGGAGCATAAGATGCAATCAGCTGTTTCCGGAGCCCCGGAGAATTGCCATGGCTGAGCAGCCAGTACCGGAGCTGAGTGTCGTCATCCCCGTCTTTGATGAAGGGGAGACCGTGCAGAAGGTCTACGAAGGAGTGCGGGAGACCTTTGGCAAGGACTGTGAGATTCTATTCATCGACGATGGAAGCAGGGACTCCACACGTGACACCATCGCAGGCCTGCTGGAGGACGACCCGGCTCTTCGCCTGATTGCCTTCCATTGCAATCATGGGAAATCAGAGGCTCTTGGTGTGGGCTTTCGCAGGGCTCGCGGACGACTGGTGGCAACCCTGGATGGAGATCTCCAGGACGACCCCGGACAGCTCCCCCGGCTGGTGGAAAAAATAGAGCAGGGTTATGACCTCGTGGTCGGCTGGAGGCGCAGGAGAAAAGATGAGCTCTTCAAGATCTATGGCTCCAGGATCTTCAATACCCTGGCAGGCTGGCTGGGTGGAGTGCGCCTGCACGATATGAATTGCGGCATGAAGGTGTTTCGGCGTGAGGTGCTGGACGACCTGTTGTTGACCGGTGGTTTTCATCGATTCCTGTCCCTGCAGGCCCACTGGAAGGGCTACCGGGTTTCAGAGCAGGAGATCGAACACCAACCGAGGGAACACGGAAAATCGAAGTACACCAGGACGAAGGGTTTTCGCGGGCTCCTCGATCTCTTTGTCATCCTGTTCCTGATGCGGTTTGAGGGTCGCCCTGGACGTTTTTTCGTCGGCCTTGGAACAGTCTGTTCCATTGCCGGTTTCGGCATCTCTGCCTATATCGCGGCGATTCGCCTGGTCCATGGAGATATCGGCTCAAGGTATCCTCTCATGGCCCTGGGCCTGGGCCTGCTGGTGTTTGGCTTCCAGGCCTTTACCCTGGGGCTGTTTGGAGAATTGCTCTCCTACCATTTCCGCAGTGTGCGGGCTGTGGAACCCGTGGTGACCGAATACACAAGGTCAGACAAAGGTGTTGAAGAGGCAAGGGGGGCCGGGGAACCGGGTAATACATGAAGCTGCGCTTCCTGGTTCTGACGGCGGCCTACCCCAGTCCGGCAGAGCCGGGACGGGCGGTGACCATAGAGAACCTCAACAGGGCTCTTATTGAAGGCCGAGGAGCGGATGTCTCCCTGACCGTGGTTGCGCCACAGGTTCATTCCCAGGATCCTTTACAGGAAGTTCGTGAGGGAATCGAGGTCCGGCGCTTCCCCTATCCCTCCGGTGGGAAAAGATTGAAGGAGGTGGAGGCCCCCGGTCTTTTCGCTCTCGGCTGCTATGTTCTATCCGGCCTGTGGGAGGTTCTGCGGGTGGCCCGGCGGGGCGATTACGATGCCGTGTTGTGCCACTGGGTGCTTCCCTGCGGTCCGATTGCCTGGCTCTCGTCCTTCATACTCGGTTGCCCTGTTTTTCTTTTTGCGCATGGCTCCGACCTGAACCGCTATGCGGCAAGCTCGGCCGGCCTTCGCCGGCTTGCCGGCCTCGCGCTGGGCAAGGCGAGGGGTGTCTTCGTGGTGAGTGAAGATCTCCGTGGCCTGGTTGAGAGTCATTACTCCGGAGTTGCGCACAAGACAGAGGTGGTTCCCATGGGGATCGGGGGGCAATTCCAGCCCGGTGACAGGGAGCTTGAGCGAGAGAGCCTGGAGCTTGGGGAAGGAAGGGCCGTTCTCTTTGCCGGGGATCTCTCTGAGGCAAAGGGAGTCAGGGATCTCCTGGAGGCCCGGGAGCAGGTTCTTGGGCAGGGCGTCGATTTCCGGCTCTTTTTTGCCGGCAGTGGACCGCTTGAAGATGAAATTTCCGGTGTCGAGGGCTGCAGTCTCCTTGGAGCTCTTTCCCAGGAAGAGCTTGCTCGCTGGTACCGTGCTGCAGATCTCCTGGTTCTTCCTTCGCATTCGGAGGGCAGCCCGCTGGTGGTTATGGAGGCGCTCGCCTGTGGAACCCCGGTGCTGGCTACTCGGGTTGGAGGTGTTCCGGAGCTGATTGAGCCCGGCACAACGGGTGAGCTGGTGAATCCCGGGCAACCTGGCGTGCTGGCTGAAGGGCTGAGAGAGTTGCTGGCTTCGCCTGCGGTTCTCGAAGGTATGCGGAAGGCCATCCGCGAGAAAGACTTTGATTTCAGTGCGAGCCGATGTGGAGAGCGGATCCATGCCCGCCTGGGCGAAATCCTTGGTGGGGAGGAGAAGGCAGCCTGATGGATTCCGCAAGCCGCTACGACGATTACTGGAGAGGACGTGACGAGGTTCGCACCAGGGCCAGGAGTCGCTCCCGTGCCTTCCTCGCTCTTCGCCTCCTCGAAAAGGTGGGAATGAGACCTGCGGATTCTGCAGCCGGGGGGGGGCCCAGCCTCTATGAGATTGGCTGCGGTCCGGGTTGGGCACTTGAGGTTTTCAGGGAGGCAGGCTTCGATGTAGGGGGGTGCGATGTCTCCCCGGAGGCGGTTGACCGGGCCCGGGAGCTTGGCCTGGAGGTCAGGTGCAGGGATATCGAAGAGGCTGAAGGGGGGGGAGCGCCTGCAGGACAAGGTTCCGATGTGCTGGTGGCGCTCGAGGTCCTGGAACATTTGAAGGAGCCGCTGCCTGTGCTGAAGGGTATGAGCGCAACAGCGGCGCCCGGAGGCAGCCTGGTGGTCTCGCTGCCGAATGAAAATCACCTGCTCAGCAGGCTGCTGAAACTTTTCGGCCGCAGGGAGCGGGGAGGGGAAGGCGACCCGCATTTGCACCATTTTGACAGGCCGGCGGCCCTGCGGCTTTTCAGGGATGCAGGGCTGAAGGTCCTGGGGCGTTTCGATGATTCCATCGCGCCTCCGAGGATGCCGGTGGTGCGCTGGTTGCTGCGCCCACTGCTGGCGCTGATGCCGGGGCTCTTCTCCCTGGCCCACGTTTTCCTTCTCGAGGCGGGAACCGAGGGGCAGGTAGCATGAGCTGGTTCAGCATGGAAAAGACATCCTGGAAGGAGACAATTGACCGCGATCTTCCCGGAGAAGATCGCCGCCTCGGGGCCTTTCTGTTCGTGGTGGGACTGCTGGCAGTCCTTCCCTACCTGGGAGTTCTCGATTCGCCCTATGTTTTTGACGATGTAAAGCTGGTGCGGGACAACAAGGACCTGGGAGCGCGGGGCCCCGGAGTCATCGGTGAGATCGCCGGGACCTTTGATGTCACCTCGCGGCAATGGTCCGGGGAGGAGCTGCGCGCCAACTACAGGCCGCTGCGCTTCCTCTCCTACCGCCTGGACTATTACCTCTCGACGGTTTTCTTCAGCGAGGAGGATTTCAACCCGGGCGAAGACCCTCCCCCTGTTTTCTTTTTTCACCTGCAGAATATCTTCTGGCATGCTCTCAACGCTCTCCTGGTTTTCCTGCTCGGCAGGCGCCTGCTGTCCAGCGATACAGGCGGCCTTGTTACGGCCCTTCTCTTTGCCCTGCACCCGGTGCAGACCGAGGCGGTCACCTACATCTCTTCTCGAAGAGATGTGCTCTCGACCTTCTTTTTCCTGGCCTGCCTGGTGCTCTACCTGAGGACTCCGAGGGCGCAGCAGCCGGGCTGGGGCACGCTGGTGTTCGGGCCTGTTCTTCTCGCCGCCGGTCTGCTGGCCAAGGAGATGGTGGTTACGCTTCCTGCTGTACTTCTGCTGGTTGATCTCTTTCGCCGCCCGGTACTGGGTGGGCGACGGCTGGTTTTTCATTCTCTTCTGTGGCTGGTGGCGCTGAGCTCAACCGCGATCACCCTCTCAACTCCCGGGCTGGTGGCTTCGCAGACTGGTGGGGGCGGCTTGGCGGTGATCTACAATGCCAGCCTCTATGTGTTTCGTTACCTCGAGCTCCTGGTCTTCCCGGTATCACAGAGCATCGATTACTCCTATGCAGCCATCCCCGGATCGAGCGGACTTTTCAGCCCACCGACGGTGGCGGTCTCCATGCTCCTGGTGCTGGCGCTGGTCCTTGTGTCGGCCTGGGCTTACCGCCGGGGCGGGGGCCTGCCGGGCCTGGCACTGCTCTGGTTTCTCGGCACCCTGGTTCCTGTTCTCCAGTTCGTTCCCATAGCTGAGCAGTTCGCTGAACATTTTGCCTACCTGCCCTCGATCGGTATTGCCCTGCTTGCGGGGCACCTGCTGCTGAAGGCCTGGAAAGCGAACCAGTTTTTCGGCCGTGCAATCACCGCCTTGCTGGTGATTCTCTGTTTTGTCCTGACGGTTCTCCGAAACGGGGAGTGGGACACCCGCGAGTCACTCTATGCTTCGGCGGTCCGTGAGCAGCCACAGTGCGCAAGGGCTCACTTCGAATACGGTAACGCCCTTATCGAGAGCAGGGGGCTGGGGTCCGAGGATGCCCTGGCCCAGTTTGACAGGGCCCTGGAGCTCTGGCAGAACCTTCCGCTGGAGACCTACCTCGGCTATAAGCTGCGGATTCATGCGCAGAGGGCTTTGAGCTATTCAGTGCTTGGAGAAAAAAGTCCTGCCCGGCTCAGGGATTCCATTCGCGAATTCAGGCTTCTTTTTTCACAGAGGGACAGCGACGGCAAGGAGCTGGAAAAATCTACCCAGCCCGTTCTCCTGGGCCTGCGCCGGCAGCTGGCCTCCTGCCTCGAGCGTGCAGGGGACCTCGATGAAGCGCTCCTTGAGTACAGGAAGGTCATCGAGCTGGACAGGGATTCAAGGGATGCGCTCGCTGCTCGTTTCCAGGTCCACCAGATCCTGATGAACAGGAAAGAGGTCGACGGAGCGATCTCGGTGCTCGAGGAGATCATCGATGTGGCCGGCAGCAAGAAGACGGCCGGCTCCGAAAGCCTGAATGCACAGCTGTATCTTTTCACCATTCTTCTTGAGCATAAGAAGGATTTTGATTCCGCAGAGGCGCTTATCGAGGGCCTCTTGCGGACGGCAGGAAGTGATGAGGAGAAGGTCGGTTTTCTCCTGCGTTGGGCGCAGGTCTTTGACCGCCAGGGGAACCTCGATGCCTGCGTGGCAAAACTGGAGGAGGCGCTGCAGATCGATCCTGCATCGGTGGTGGTTCTCGAGAGCATCGCTCCGATTGAGAGCAAGAGGAACCGCAAGGAGAAGGCTGAAGAGTATTTTCGTCGGCTGCTGCAGGTCAATCCCCGCAATTCCATAGCACTGCAGGGTCTCAGGGAGCTCAAGGTTCGAAAAGATGCGGGACCCGCTCGCGGAGCAAAAGAGCTTGAGGCCAGGAAGGTGCTGGAGAGTATGGAGGAAACAGCCCGGGGGCACGAGCAGAGAAAACAATGGCCGGCCGCCAGGCAGAGCTGGGGGCATATCGCCGAGAAGGCGGCAGAGGTTGGAGAGACCAGCAAGCTGGCTGAAGCTTACAATGGCCTCGCCCGGGCCGAGGTCCAACTTGTTCGTCCCCGCCAGGCTCTCGGCTACCTGGAGAAGGCTCTTGTCCTGGGAGCCGGCCGGCCGGAGACGCTTCTTGCCATGGGTGATCTGTATTCCGGGCAACTCGAGGAGCCGGCGCGGGCTGAAGATTACTACCGGCAATACCTCCAGGCTCTCGGGCCGGAGGGTAAAGCCTCGCCGGGGGCTTACCTCAGCCTTGCGCGGCTGGTGTCGGCGAGGTCTGCACTGGAGTCCATCGAGTTTTACGAGAAGGCGGTCAGTCTTGGCATCCTTGCTGAGAGTGGTCCCTCGACGGCTGAGATCGAGAAAGAAATGGGGCTGCTTTATACGAAGCTCGGCTTGTGGAAGCAGGCCTTCGAAATGCTGTCGAAGTATCATAAGAGTCTCGGTGAGGAGCAGGCGGAGGAGCGACGCGACATCGAGGAAATTCTCAATCTTCATGTTCTGCCGAAGCTGATCGGGGACGACCAGGAAAAGGGCGGCAACCGGCAAGGGAAAGAAGGCCTATGAGGCTCCACAGGATCTGGCTACCCGGGGCCCGCAAGGGGCGCAGCTACGAGCTCGATGCGAAAGAGTCACACCATCTCATCAAGGTCATGAGAAGAGGCGAAGGTGACGAGGTAATTGTTATCGCCGGTGGTGACCGGGTCTGCCAGGGGGTGATCGAGTCGATTCGCCGGGAGGGAGAAACTTCACTGGTACAGGTAGCCGTTGGTGACGATTATTCCGCTGAGCCACCCCCGTTGAAGCCCTGGGTGGTGGGTGTTTCGGTGGTGAAGGAACGTAATCTGGAGCTTTCCATCCGAATGCTTTCAGAGCTTGGGCTGGAGGGGATTGTGCCCCTTGTGAGTGAACGTGGACAAATTTCCCTGGCTCCGGGTTCCGGTAAGATTGAACGCTGGCGGCGGATTGCCCTCGAGTCGGCCAAGCAGTGCGGACGCAGCAGTTTGCTGGATATTAGGGAGCCGTCCTCGATCGGGGACCTGCTTGATAAAGAAACCTCCAGAGAGGCCTGGATAGCCCATCCTGGCGGTTCACAGCCCTCCTGGAGCGACTTTCTGGGGCCGGATGGCCTCACACCCGCCCTTTTCCTTGTCGGGCCGGAGGGCGGCTTCAGCACCGCTGAAATAGACCTTTGCAGCTCCCAGGGAGCAAGCTTGTGCGGGTTTCCGGTGCCGGTGCTGAGGACACCCGTTGCGGTAATGCTCATCGGGGCTCTTGGAGCCCTGGTGGAGATGTCCCGGGAACAGCCATCTAGTGATTCGGATGCTGTAAATTCCTGTTGATTCATTCTTTGCGGGCATGTAATATTCGGCCTTTTGACTCGGAATCAGAAGGATTTCTAAGTAATTCACATGTCGAAGACCTTTCTCTTACGCAAAGAAGATGTCGTCCGTCGATGGATTCACATCGATGCCAAGGACGTGATTCTCGGCAAGCTGGCGGTTCACGCTGCAGTTGCCCTGATGGGGAAGGATTGTCCTACCTTTACTCCTGGTGTTGATTCGGGTGCTTTTATCGTGGTTACCAATGCTGAATCAGTCAAGGTGACAGGGAAGAAGGAAGCCGACAAGAAATACAGATGGCACACCGGCTATATAGGTGGCCTGAAAGAGAAGTCTCTCGAAGAGATGAGATCGGAAAAACCTGAAAAGGTAGTCCAGCTTGCGGTCAGGAGAATGCTGCCCAAGAATAAGCTCGGACGGAATATGCTCAAACGCCTGAAAGTTTACGCGGGTGCTGACCACCCCCATGAAGCCCAGTCACCGCAGACGGTTACAGTTAGTTGATGGCTAAGAAAAAAGAAGTTAATTACATTTGGGGTACGGGCCGGAGAAAAACCGCCGTCGCCAGGGTACGTCTTCTCGAGGGAAGCGGGAGCATCCAGGTCAACAAGAAAGACGTGAACGATTTCTTTGGTACAGAGAAAGAACGCCAGCGTGTCAGGGCGGTCCTGAAGGCCGTCGGCGGGGAGAAGTCCTTTGATGTTCTTGCCCGGGTAGACGGTGGCGGATACAGCGCCCAGGCCGATGCGATCTCGCTCGGGATTGCCCGTGCACTCCTTATACAGAATCCCGAAAACGAACCTATTCTTCGTGAAGGCAAGTTCCTCACCCGGGATTCGAGAGAAGTCGAGCGGAAAAAGCCCGGACAGAAGGGTGCCCGCAAGAGCTTCCAGTTCTCCAAGCGCTGATCCTTTCAACCGGGGAGTTCGGCCTGCTGCAGGCGAAGGGTTTCTTTGCACTGCTGTTTCATGGTGGGCTTTACAGGGATTCAGGCCATGCCGGTTAAGCTAGACAGGTTGCTGGATGTTCTCGGGGAGCTGGCTCCGCTGGAGCTTGCAGAGGAGTGGGACAATGTCGGCTTGCTGCTGTGTCCAAGCAGGAAGAAATCCTGCCGGAAGATTCTCCTCACCATCGACCTGGTGGAGTCGGTGCTCGATGAGGCTCTTCGGGCGGGTGCCGACACAATCATTGCCTACCACCCTCCAATCTTCGACCCGCTGAGCGAGCTCACGCCTTCGGAGCAGAGGCAACGAGTTATCCTGCGCCTGGTCGAGTCGAAGATCGCGGTTTATTCACCGCATACCGCTCTTGATTCCGTGGCAGGTGGAGTGAACGACTGGCTTGCTGGTGGAGTCGGGGAGGCGGAGGTCGAACCGATCATTCCTTTCAGTGAATCGCCAGCAGAGCAGGGGGAAGCTGCCTGCGGCCAGGGACGCCTCCTGCGCCTGCGCCGGCCGCTCAAGCTGAGCTCGCTGGTGCGAAAGGTCAAATCACACCTCGGCCTCAGGAAGTTGAGGCTTGCCCCTGGCAAACGGGGTGACCCGGTGATCAGGAGCCTAGCGATCTGCGCCGGGGCAGGAGGGTCGGTGTTGAGCGGTGTTGAAGCGGACGCCTACCTCACGGGGGAGATGCGCCACCACGATGTTCTCGACGCGAAGGCCTGTGGCACGAGCGTCATCCTCTGTGAACACACCAACACCGAGCGCGGCTATCTGCGGATCTTCAGGGCCAGGTTAGCCCGGGCCCTCGGCCGCGGCGTCGAGGTCCGGGTTTCCCGCACTGACCGGGAGCCGCTGGAGCTGGCCTGAGCTGCCCCGTCAGCAGGTGAGCCTCAGAAAGAGACCTGCAGTCCGGCCATCAGGCGCCAGGCGCTTTCCATCTGGGGGCCATCGAGATCCTGGTGGACAGGGAATCCAATCTCGATTCCCAGCCGGGTCTCTTTGTCCGCCGAGTTTTTCTTTGGCTTTGCCTTGAGCAGCTGCCCGCTGTCCTTATCGACAAACAACCGGTCCCACTGGTTCCACCTGTCGGTGTCGAGGAAGACATTGAGTCCGAAGAGGATATCGATGCGCTCTCCGCCGCGTAGATCGGCGCGCGCATTCGGGCTCATCATCGGGTTCAGCCCGGCATCCTGTCCATCAATATTGCCCCAGGTGGCCCCCTCGATCCTTGCCGAGGCGCTCAGCGTGCTGCTGAGCGTGTGGGAGTACCAGGCTGTGGCCTGCAGACGATTGCCGAGCGAGTAGCCCTCGCCATTTTCGCCAAGGCGGAAAGCGCTGCTTGCCTGGGCGCCCCAGGACCAGCCGTCTTTATCTTCGAGGTAGGTCAGCGCTGGAAGAAGATCGAAGGTGCCTGAGCCAAGCTGCATTGGGTAGGCCAGGCGCATGGTCCCATTCCCATCCATGGCGGGGCCGGTCTCCTTGATGGAGCCGGTGGGGATGCTCAGTCCTGCCTTCAGCTTCAGTGTCCGGCTGTGGTTACTGTCCGCCCACAATGGGAAAATACCGGCAAGCTGGAGGTCGCCGGCGCCGCTGGTCTCCGCCTTGCGGGTCATGGTCATATTCGGATTGTTGGGCATAGGCATCCGGGAGCTCATCTCGATGCGCTTGAGGGGGAGCATCGCCATGAGGGTGATGGAGTCGCTGGCGGCGTACATGGCTCCCAGCATATGCATCTCCATTCGCATGCTGGTGGGAGCCATCATGAAGCCGGCATCCAGGATGTCCTCGGTGCTGACCGCCGCCGAACCATTGAGGTTGCCATTCATCTCCATGATTCCGTAGCGGTAGGAAAACATGGCATCCCCCGCCCGGTGCGCATGGCCTCCCATGATGCCGAGCGGGGAGTGGTCTTCATGTCCCGTTCCTGTCGAGCCGTGTGCATGTTCTTCGGGATGGGCGTGCTCATCGCCGTGGGCCGGACCAGGCAGCAGCAGGACTGCCAGGGTGCAGAGGCTCAAATGAAGAAGCTGATTCAGCATGTCGTGTTC
>CAZTRG010000053.1:0-3511 GCA_964615885.1 uncultured Planctomycetia bacterium
AGGATGAGCTTGTTGTTCATGTAGTGCCGGATGTGGTTGCCCTTGGCGATGATGATGACATCGTTCCAGACATTGAGCTTGAAGAGCTTCTTGAAACCTTCGGCATCGATCAGCTTCCCGGTGACCTTCTTCTTGCCATCCTTGTCGCAGACCGCCTTTTCGCCGACCATGCAGGTTCGGCCACGCCGCCCGGCGGTGCCGCCCTCGTCATAGATAAAGCCGGACACGCTCGGTAGCTTGTTCTCGTTGCGAATCTCATGCTGGTAGCCCTGGACGCGCCACTTGTTGGGGCCCTTGCCGGGGGGGAGGTGTTTTGAGCGGTACTGGATTCCGGAGTTGTTCGTAGCGTTGCAGCGGAAGGAGAGGCGCAGCTCGAAGTCCTTGGTCCCTCCACCTTTCCAGATGATGAAGGTGTTGCCCCTGGCGGGGTTTTTCGGGGTGGTCTCTCCGCGGATGGCGCCGTCCTTGACCGACCAGAGCTTCGGGTCCCCGTCCCAGCCGTCAAGGTTCTTGCCGTTGAAGATCTTTTTCATCCCCTCTTTTTCAGGCGGGGCGGTGTTTGAATCGTCTGCGGCCAGCGAGCTGAAGATGAAAATGGAGGACAGGGTGATCAGGCTCAGGAAACGGGTCATCGTAATTTCTCCAGTTGACGGGGTTTGTTTGTTTTTATCCTTCGACTCAAGCCCGCTATTTTTGCAGAAGGGGCCCGGCTGCGCCACTATTCTAAAGTTTCGGGGCCTTCCATTGTGGGATGCCGCGCTTCTTCAGTTGTTCCTGGTAGCGTACAGTCTGGGGCTGGGCTGGAGCATAGGGAGCCTTTTCGTTAACCATCAGGGGGACGGTTTCCTTCCACCAGGCATCGTAGGCCTTCCGCAACCGCGCAACGACCTCCGGGTGCTGCGCCGCCACATCCGTCTTTTCGTAAGGGTCTGCGGAGATGTCGTAGAGGATCCTGTTGTCGACCAGGCGCCAGCGCTGAGACCGCACAGCGCAATTTTTCGATTTGCTCTTGTTCGGGTCAGCCCCTTTTTCCCAGCGGCCCTTGTGGGTGAACAGGTTCCGGTCAGCCCACTGAGCTTTCGGGTTGTCGAGCAGCGGGATGAGTGAGCGGCCGTCGATTTTCTGAATGTTTGCAGGGATCTTGACGCCGGCCAGTTGGCAGAAGGTTTTGAAGATGTCGATGTGTGCCGTGAGCGCAGGAATATCGACGCCTTCTCCCAGCTTGCCTTTCCAGCGCCAGAAAGCCGGCACGTGGGTGCCGCCCTCGTATTGCGAGCCCTTACCTGTTTTGAAGCCGGCAGAGTGCATGCGGACCCCCTTGCCGTTTTTCCTGCCACTGCTGCCGGCCTGGCCGTTGTCGGTCATGAAAATGACCAGGGTGTTTTCCCATAGCTTCCATTCCTCCAGCTTGTTCATAAGGAGGCCGAAGTTTTCATCGATATTTTCGATCATGCCGTAGCGTCCCTGGGTGCGCTCTCCCCAGCCGAGGTCAGCGAAGCGTTTTTTGTTTTTCTGCGGGGCGATCATCGGGCCGTGGGGAGCATTGGTGCTGATATAGGCAAAGAAGGGGGTCTTTGCCTGCTGCTGTTTGCGGATCCAGCCGAGAGCTGCCTGGAAGAAGACATCAGTACAGAAGCCCTTTGTCTTTACGATCGTGTCGTTGTGCAGGGCGGCAATATCGAAATACCGGGTCTTCCTGTTGCGATTGGGAGGAAAGTCGGCACAGCTGCCGGGGTAGGACTGCCCGATGCCTCCGGCTCCGTGGATGAAGACCTCGCTGAAGCCCCGGTTGTAGGGCTGGTAGGCATCTTCATCTCCAAGATGCCACTTGCCGAAGATTCCCGTTGCGTAGCCCGCCTTCCTGAGAAGCTTGGGAAAGGCAGTTGTCGAAAGCGCCATGCGCTCACGCTCTTTGATGGTGTGGGTGACCCCGTTTCTGAACTCGTGGCGCCCGCTCATGATGGCCGCGCGCGTTGGTGCGCAGGTAGGGCTCACGTGAAAATCAGTGAAGCGCGTCGAGATGCTGTGGAAACGGTCGAGGTTGGGTGTCCTGAGGACCTTGTTGCCCATGCAGGAGAGATCACCCATCCCCTGGTCGTCGGTCATGACGAGGATGATGTTGGGGCGGGAGCCGGCCAGGGACCCGGCTGCAGCTGCTGGTTCCGAAGTTAAGTTGCCAGCAAGAGCGAGAAGCAGAAGGAGCTGAATAGAGATCGCCAATTTTTTCATCGTTATGCCTTGTTGAATGGGGTTTAAGCCGGGTTTTTCAGCCTTCGACGACTAGGCTCATTTCACCGATCTCGGCCCTGCCCGACTTGCGGAAGGGCCGCGGCATCGGCTGCGCCGCGCCGTTGTCGTCAATCGTGCGGCAGCGCAGGGTGTATTTTCCTGCAGGAAGCCCGGGAAACAGCATCGCCCAGTGGGCCCTGGTCAGCTTCATGGGCCAGGATTCCGGCTTGCCGGTTTTGGGGTCGAAGCCATAGGTGGGCGAGGGGATCCTGTTGTCTTTGAGGTCTCCTCCCCAGTTTGCTGGTGGAGGCAGGATGGCTGCATTGCGCCAGGGCGCTTTCAGGAAATATTCGTCATTCTCAGGGAGCTTCTCGGAGTCTTTGTGGATCCATGCCTGGACCTTTGAGAGTCCGGAGATACCGACCTGGGCGTACCCGGTTACAGGAATCGGCTGCCCCGGCTTGAAGGTGGGCGGCAGGGGGAACGGGTCGCAGAAGGTCTTCAGCGGGCTGTCGACATCGTTGTTCTGGTCGCCGTAGGTGTCGTTGGCCTTCCAGTTGTTGGTCAGGTACATGTGTGAGAGCCACTTGATGTTCTTGAAGCCGTAGGCCTCCGGGACAACGACTCGTACCGGCGCTCCTCGCTTCGGCTCGAGCCACTGGCCGTTGAGCTTATAGCAGAGAATGACAGGCGGCAGGCCGAAATAGTCTTCAAGGACCCGGCCGGCCGGCAGCGAGCTGCGGAACATCTGGTCGGGGTCATTGTTGTGGTAGCCATGATAGAAGACGCGGCGCAGCTTGCGGCCGGGCTGGGTAAGCCAGAGCACCTCTCGCAAGGGGACACCTTCCCAGATGCCGTTCCCCAGCGGACAGCCGATATTCAGGCAGGTCATGATCTTCGGGAAGCGAATGGTGTGTTTCTTCGCCAGGTCCATCAGGTGCTTGAAGGTAAAGGCCGAGTTGGTCTTTTTGGAGAGCTCCCGGCGCATGCTGGCATTGTCGTCGGGATCGGAGAGCACCTCGAGGCTCCAGGTGTCCCGGGTCAGGCCAACCTCTTTTCGTTTTTTCTCATCGAGAGAATGAGGCCTGGGGTTGCCACGGGAGACATCGCGGAAGCGGTTCTGGCGGGTCAGCCAGCCCTCGAGCTCGTTGATCTTTTCCTGGAGGGCGGGGTGCCGTTCTTTTTCTGCGGCAAAGACCGGCAGGGAATGCATAGCTGCAATCCCGGCAGCGCCAAGGCGCATGAAAAAGCGCCGGGTGAGATTTTTGTGCTCGGTGAGAAG
>CAZTRG010000054.1:0-5317 GCA_964615885.1 uncultured Planctomycetia bacterium
GGAGCCAACCCAATGCCTTTAATGAC
Source organism: uncultured Planctomycetia bacterium (assembly GCA_964615885.1). Taxonomy (GTDB): domain Bacteria; phylum Planctomycetota; class UBA8108; order UBA8108; family UBA8108; genus UBA8108. Next base: position 27 of record CAZTRG010000054.1, read on the forward strand.
TTTTATAATCAAAAATGGCGAGGCTAAGCTGGATCCGGGTTCGGTCAGGCTCGAGTTCAACGGCGTGGCGGCGGAGGGCATCACCGTGTCGGAGACCAAGATTGGCGCGGAGGACGGCCATCAGGTCACGTGGCAGGTGACCGAACCGCTGGAGTCCCTCTCAGATAACAGCTTCAAGCTCACTTTCACGGAGGATTCCGCTGACAAACGGGAGGGGACCTACGAAGGAAGTTTCACCGTGGGCGACTTCGCCAGCCACAAACTGCCCGAGCCGATCGCCTTCGAGTCGTTTGACGATCTGGAGGAATTCGCCCTGCCGGAGGGCTGGGCCGTGAAGAGCTACGTCAACGAGGCCGACGCGATCATCTTGGATGAGGATCCGGATGACTGGACCTCGATGACCTACGCTGGCTGGACATCCGTATCACTGGACCGCTGGAAGAGTAGCCCTTACTGGGCTGAAAAATCAGAGGCACCAAGTCCCCCGGTATTCGTTAATGGCAAAGCCCAGTTCCCCGAAGGCAATTTCCTGATCGCCGACTCCTCCCTGCGCAACGCCAATTTCATGAGCGTGCTCGAGACCAAGGATTTCGACCTCGGCCAGCACACCAACGTGCACCTTGGGTTTTACAGTCATTACTGCCAAAACCAGGACAACTCCGCCAACGTCGAGTACTCGATTGACAGCGGTGAAACCTGGTTGCCAATCATTTACATGATCGACCAGGCCGACATTGTCGCCGGTGAAAACGGCGAAGCGGATGCAATGGCGACCTTTGAAAACGAGCAGGGTGATGTCGCCCTGGTCGACAACCTCCTTTATCAGGATGAGGACGACTGGTGGGACATGGAACTACTCGACGAACCGATCGGCGGCAGCTACGGGGCATTCATCGGAGCGGCCATCGACGAGTCGCTTGCGCCACACATCAGTGGGCGAGTCAACGACAGCCAGACAGAGTCCAAGCGCTACGAGTTGCACCGCCTGCCCCAGGCCGACAACCAGGCCAAGGTGCGCATCCGGTTTGCCATGAACGGTACCTGGAGCTGGTACTGGGCCGTCGACAACTTCGGCCTGTACAGCATCGAGGAGGCGCCCACGACTGCCCCGGCGATCGAGAGCATCTCGGCGGACGGCGGGGTCGTCACGATCGCCTGGCCGGGCGCGGCAGGTGTCCGCCTGCAAAAAACCTCCAGCTTGGCCAAGCCGAACTGGGCGGATGTGCCGGATTCCGGGGGCAAATCGTCCGCCAATGAGGTTGCCGACCAAGCCGAAGCGTACTATCGTCTGATCCGCGACTAGCAAAAGCCGCTTGGCCAAGCTGTACCATGAAAACAGGACAACCAACCGGGCACCCGCAGCGGCGGGGGTTCACCCTGATCGAGCTGCTGGTGGTCATCGCCATCATCGCGATCCTCGCCTCGCTGCTCCTGCCGGCCCTTGCCAAGGCCAAGGGCATGGCCCACAAGATCAGCTGCCTCAACAACCACAAGCAGCTTGGCCTGGCCGTGCAGTATTACTCAAGCGACAACGACGATTGGCTGAACCCGATCCAGGAACGGCTTGGCAACGGTGCCGAGTCGAGCTGGCGCCCCTACCTTTTCCGGTATCTCGGCGCAACCTGGGATCGGGACAAGAATATGTTCATCGGCGGCAGCAAGCAGTCGTACGACTGCCCCACCGAGAACGCGAAGGGCAAAAAGGGCGACGTCTATCACATGGGCAACCCGGCGGTCGTCGGCCAGTTTCGGGTCGGCGAGATCAGCATCGCCAGCGGCATCGGCGCGGTGAACGTCCACTGGACCAGTGGCGGCGCCCAGCCGCCCTTCGGCCGGCCGATCGGCTACGAGAACAACCTCTGCAAGTGGGGCATGGTCGAGTCGGCCTCCGAGATGATCCTGCTCGGCGACGGCCACAGCAACATTGGCGGCTGGGATAACGACGAGTGGTGGATCTGGAAGGAAATCGGCAACGCCAACTCCGCCGGCTACAATCGCTTCATTCAGAACGACCCCGGCGCGATGCGGCACGACGGCAACTCGAACTACGTCTTCGGCGACGGCCACGCCGAAACTCGCGACCCCAATCTCATCCCATGCGACGAGTCGGCCTGCTGGTGGTCCGCCCCGCAAAGCCCGCACTGACGCGCCGATGCGAGCCGACGAGAGAAAAAAACTCACCCTCGCCAGTGTCTTGTTCGCGCTGGCCATCCTGTTTTTTGTCCTGTTGGGCCCCTCCAATCGGGAGGCACTTCAATACTTTTACGACGAGAGCGAGCAGAAACTGTTCACCGCACCGGTCGACTCCATCCCGCCCATTAAGGGCATCAACGACGACCAGTTCGATGGCGTCCGGGCCATCGTCATCGCGCCCAAGGGCCAGTGCGGCGACAAGTCCGCCCGTCGTATCGCCTATCTCGAGAAATGGTCGCCGCAGTTCAAGCAGCACTTGGAGGCCGCCGCCCGGGCCAAGGCCGACGGCCAGGCTAGGCCCAACATCGTCGATCGTTCCCAGCGTAAATTTCACCGGTTCGTTCGGCGGGAAGACTCCCCACAATGGTATTCCTTTAACACCGATGAGGCCGCGAAGATCATCGCGGCACTGCGAACCAAGGATGCCCAGGGGAGAATCCCGGAACCGTGCACACCGAACCGTTGAGCGTTCAACTTGAACTGGAAATCGTCAACTACGCTTGCGGCCCTCGTTGTCGCGTCCCTGCACGTCTCGGCAGATGAGCCGCCAGCCAAGCGGCAGGCGCCCGCGCCGAACTCGGCGGATGAGCCGTTGGCCAAGCGGCTGTCCGTGGCCAGGGCGGTCGACTTCATCGACCGCGCCTCACTACATTGGCAGCGCTCCCGCGGCTGCGTCACCTGCCACACCAACGGCGCCTACCTCATGGCGCGAGCGCAGCTGAACGCCGATCCCGAGCCGCACGCGTCCGTCCGCGGGTTTGTCGACCAGTACGTTGCCGGGTGGGCGAAAAAAAAGCCGGACCCGGAAGGCATTGTGGCCACCGCCTCCGCACTCGCCATGGACGACGCGGCCAGAGGTAAACTCACCGACACCACCCGGGCCGCCTTCGACGAGGCTTGGGCGGCCCAGCGCCCCGACGGCTCATGGGACTGGCTCAAGTGCGGCTGGGGACCGTTCGAGTCGGACGACCACTACGGCGTCACCCTCGCCGCCATCGCCGCCGCCAAGGCGCCCGGCGGCTACGCTAAAACCGGCAAAGCCGTCGCCGGCTTGGCCAAGCTCCGGAGCTGGCTGGAAAATCATCCGCCCCGGCTGCCGCACCACAAGGCGATGATGCTGTGGCTTGGCCACGAGTTGCCCAACTGGGTAAAACAGGAGGATCGGCTGCGTTGGCAAAATGAGCTGCTTGGCCTACAGCTGCCGGACGGCGGCTGGGCCACCGCCGCGCTGGGGGATTGGAAACGCAAGGACGGCTCCGCGCAAACCCTCGATCAGGCCGACGGCTACGGAACCGGCTTCATGGTTTTCGCCCTTCGCCAATCCGGCCTGCCAGCGAGCCACTCGGCGATCCGGCTTGGCATCGACTGGCTGAAAACCCATCAGCGCGAAAGCGGCCGGTGGTTCACCCGCTCGCCCTACAAGGACGGCCGGCATTACATCAGCCACGCCGGGACGGTCTTCGCGCTGCTGGCGCTGGCCGAGTGCAGCGAACTAAAATAATCTGGATGGACACAACCTCATTTAACTTTCCGACAGACACCAGAGTCGGATCGGGCATCATCTCGCAACTCAACGAGACGCGACTCTCGCTGGGCATCCACCGACCGCTGGTCGTGACCGATTCAGGGCTGCTCGAGACCGACGCTTTCAAAAGGCTCGCAGCCGCCCTGCTCCCCGGCGAGCCGGAGCGCGACTGGTTTTTGCACTCGGGCGTGCAGCCCAACCCGACCGAGGCCAACACGCGGGGCGCGGCCGAGCTGGCCCTGGCCAACGGCTGCGACGGTGTCATCGGTCTTGGCGGGGGCAGCGCGCTCGACGCCGCAAAGGTCTGCCGCATCCTCATTAAGCAGCCGCAGCTCAAGCTCGCCGACTACGACTGGGAGGCCGACTGGAGTGGCTTGCTGCCGTTCATCGCCATTCCGACCACCGCCGGGACCGGCAGCGAGGTCGGCCGAAGCGGCGTCGTCACCCCGGACGGCGGCGAAAGCAAGGGCATGTATTTTCAACCGGAACTGCTGGCCAAGTGCGTCTTCCTTGACCCGGAATTGACCACCGGCCTGCCGCCCGGCCTGACCGCCGCCACCGGCCTCGACGCGCTCACCCACTGCATCGAGTCGTACACCTCTCCAGTGTTTCAGCCGCTGTGCGACGGCATCGCGCTCGAGGGCATCGCGCTGATCGTCCGCGCACTCCCGGCGGCCATCACCGATGGCTCCGACCTCGACGCGCGCGGCCAGATGCTCGTCGCCGCCGCGATGGGTGGTGTGGCGTTCCAGAAGGATCTCGGCGCAACCCATTCGCTGGCGCATCCGCTCTCGGCGATTTGCGGCGTGCACCACGGCACGGCCAACGCCATTTGCCTTCCTCCCGTCATGCGCTTCAACGCCCAGAAAAAACCGGGCGTCTACCGGCGCATCGGCTTGGCCTGCGGACTCGACGTCGTCTCGTGCAGCGACGCGGACGCCGACGAGCAGACGATTCATTTCATCGACGACTTCATTCGGCGATGCGGCATGCCGCCGTCACTCGAGGAGGTCGGCGTGGAGGAACAGCACATCGAGGCACTGGCCGACCAGGCGTGGCTCGACCCGTGCCACCAGACCAACCCGGTCCCGGTCACGCGCGAGGATTTGAAGGAACTTTTCCTGAAGGCATTGTGAGCGATTTTTCCACCCAACTTTTGATCAACGGCCAATGGCTCGACGGCTCCAAGGCCAAGCGCTTGGCCATCGTCAACCCGGCGATGGAGGAGACGTTCGCCGAGGGCAGCTCCGCCACCGCGGATAAAATTGGCCAAGCGGTCGAGGCGAGCCAGACAGCGTTCGAGTCCGGCTGGCGCGACATGCCGCCGGGCGAGCGAGCCGGGTTGCTGCACAACTTGGCGAAGCGCATCCGTGAAAACGTCGAAGCCATTGCGCAACTCGAGACACGTAACGTCGGCAAGCCGATCGGCGACGCCCGCTGGGAAGCCGACGCCGGCGCAAAGGTGTTTGAATATTACGCCGGGGCGATTGGGCAGTTGTGCGGGCAAACGATCCCCGTGGCACGGGGCGGCTTCGACTTCACGCTGCGGCAGCCGATGGGCGTCATCGCCGCG
>CAZTRG010000055.1:0-13350 GCA_964615885.1 uncultured Planctomycetia bacterium
GGACCTGGAATTTCGTTTCAAAGGCTACCAGGAGCTTGAGAGGTGGGAGAAGAAGGTCCTGGAGGGTATTGAGAGCGACCTGGCGGTTACCCTCCTGCGAGCTGAGAACCTGCTCGAGCTGGGAGAGTTTGAGAAGACGAAGGAGCTGATCGAGGACTTCAACAGCAGGACTCCTCGCAAATACAGGAAGAGAGTCCAGCCGGTCCTTGATGCGGTCAAAATTGGCGAAGGGATTGCCGAGGGAGCGGTGGAGACCATTGCGAGTGCCGAGGTGGCTGTCCTGGTGGCCATTGAAAAGGGCAACTTCGAAGCAGCCGAGAAGGTGCTGGCTGGAATTCCTGCGGTGCCGGGGAAGACCCTGAAGGAGGGGGTTGACAGGCTCAGGATGGTATTGGAGACAAGCCGGTGGGCCTGGGAGAAAATATTGCTGGGGCTTAGAAAGTACCGCGGCAAGCGGGATCTCCTCGTTCCCATCGAGCCGGCCGGCGAAGATGGGGTGGTTCCGGCCTTCTGGCTGAATAGCTATAAGAAGCCTGATGGAGTTAAGGCTCCCCTGGTTTTTCAGCGCAAGTCAGGTGAGATGTACAAGTGCGACCTGATCGATTTGCCGCTTCCTGCGCTGATGGCATTTCTGCGTGCAGGGGCTGCTCGCAATGAACCCGGCGATGTGGACCAGGTAGTTCAGCTCTACGGGGCTGCTGCGGGGCTTAGCGGGGTCGAGGTCCTGCTCCTTTGCAGGAAGGGGCCAAGGCCTGCTCTTGAGAGCCTGGCCGCGATTGCAGAGGAAGAAAGGAGCGCGCTTGAGAAGTGGATTCATCACCTCGGCCGCCGTCTTCTTGAGAGCAGTGTCCTGCAGGCCACTGCCTTTGTAAAAATTGTCGAAGAAGAAGAAGCTGAAGCCGCTGCCGGCAAGGAGGCTGTTGACTGGCAGGTCTTCCTCGAAAACATTGAGGACCTTGTCAGCCGTCACAGGACCCTGCCCTATTTCAAGGAGTTCCGGGAACAGGTCCAGGCTCTTTATACTCTTGCAGCGGATCATGTGCTGAAGGACTCCGGGCTTCCGGGGCTCGTTGCCGCACGGGTAAGGGAAAGGAACCTGGCGAAGAAGAAAGGCGTCATCCAGCTGAGCTATGATTTCTCTTCCCAGGACCAGCTGGCTGACTTCTCCCTGCTGGAGGGGGCTGTGCGCATTGAAGATGGCCTCCTTGTGCTCAATGGCGAGTGCCGTCTCCTGCATGGCAATCCTTTCAGAGAGGCCATCGAGGTTAAATTGGTGGCATCGGGCTATACACCCACTTCTCCGAACATCAACATTGCCCTGTGGACCCGGGAGGGAGACCTGGTTACCTCCAAGTTCAAGCCTGTGAAGGATCCGGTAGAAAACCCTGATCCTGAAATTGAGGAGGAGCTCGCTGCTCTTCCGTCAGATTACCTGGCCTTTTGTCTCGGCTATAATGTGGGGGCGCCTTTCAGGGAGTTCGGAAATGACAAGGATCTGCCGGTTTCGCCGGCTTTCGTGATCACCTCCGGAGCCATGGGCAAGAGGATTCCTGTGATCAGCACAGGGCACCTGGGTGCGCGGTTTGCCTACACCTACTGGACCGAGTCAGTCGGCAACAGGCTCGGGGGCCGCCAGAACATAACCCTGGCGCTCGGACCCAAGGCCTTTACCTGGACCACCAACTCCCTGAAGCTCCATCGCCTGGCCCAGCGCAAGAAAACCAGGCTTTTTCCCTGGCTCAGCAAAGCCAATCCCCTCGGCTCGATAAGCCTGTTCACCAATGGTAATGAGAACTACTACGATTACCTGGTTGTGGAGGCTGAGCTGAATCCCGGCTGGCTGGAGATTGAACGCAAACGGAGAATCCTGGCCGATTTTGCTGCCCTGGAGGCCGGCAACTAGACGGCGTATTCGTCCGGGTTCCGCTCGGGAAATCCTCCGTAAAATTAAGGTGCGTCCCCGGGAATCCATCCTTAATCTTGATATTTAGTCAGTCAGGAAGGGGCAGGGGCGCCTCTCACTCGACGAAGCGCCTGGTACCGGGACTGGATTTCCGGATGGTCCTGGTCCTGCGGGTAGAACCTGATCTTAATGGCAGTAGTGAGGCTATGTGGGCCAGTTGAACCAAGCTAAATTGGGGCAGATAAATCATCGGCCGGACCGGGGGTTCCGGTAACAAAGAGAGCAGTCTCTTTCCCGGGAAGGGTCTTTTTCAAACCCTGGAAAGTGAGGCTTGCAGGGATTTTCTCAAAAACATAGTATCTGGTTCCTTCGATTTACAGAAATCAGATTTCAATGGGTAATTGATGCGGGTTTTCTCTATTAACTTAAGGAGATATCGGTGATGAATTTCAAGTGTATCGGCGCCCTGGTGGCTGTATTGGGTATCCTGGTTTCAGGGCAATGTTGGGGACAGGATGTTTCACTGTCCTTTGACGGTGACGCCTGTGGTGGAGAGGTCACCGGTGCTCCCGGTTCTGTCCAGAGTGCAACTCTTGATTGCAGATTAACCACCACGAACAATCCGAACCGCGGTGGGGCCCAAGGCTGGTCCATCAGTATTGCCGCTGATGGCGGCACGATCACCGGAATTACGACAGATGGTACTGTCGGAGCCGATGCAGCCCAGGGTGGGCTTCGTACCGTGGGTTTCGAGAAAACAGAGACCACCAACAGGTCAGGCGTAGCCGGTGGAAGAAATGATTGCGATGGCCTTCTTGGCGCCGTCAGCGCGGTTGTCCTCTCCTTCACCAGTCCGATTACACTCGAGCCTGAAGGCACTGCCCTGATCGCACGGGTAGAGGTTGAAGCAGAGGCTCCCAATGGCCCCGGAGACTGTAATACAGTAAGAGTCTTCTTCGCGGATGGTTGCCGTGGAGCGGGCCAGCCGGTGCGTAACGCCGTCACACTCGACGCCTCGACTTTCATTCCCGAGCTTGGCAGCTGTAATTTCGATGTCTGCGCTGCGCGCCCTGAGGATTGCTCAACGCCCGGCGATGAAGATGGTAACGGCCTCTCCGACTGTGACGATCCGGCCTGTTCTGCTGATCCAAACTGTGTCACTGTCGATGTCCAGCTTGGTTTCGGCCGGAGCTGTGCTGCTCTCTCCGCCGCTGCCGGTGGAGCCTATAACGGAACGGTTGATTGCACCCTGACCACCTCCAATAACGAGTTTGGCGTTGGGGCACAGGGCTGGTCGATCAGCCTCGCCGCCTCAGGCACCACCATTGATTCCATCACGACTGATGGCACCGCGGGTGCCGATGTAGCCCAGGGCGGAGTCCGCTCTGGTGGATTTGAAAAAAGTGAGACCACCTCGCGAGCTGGAGATGGAAGCGACTGCACAGGGCTCAGTGGAGCTGTCAGTGCGGTTGTGCTCTCCTTCACCATGCCGGTGACTCTTGCGACCGAAGGCACCGCTGTCATTGCCAGGGTTGGCGTGACCGGCCAGGTGTCGGACGAGGCCGGGGCCTGTTCCGAGGCACGTCTCTTCTATGTCAATGGTTGCCGGGGATCCGGCCAGCCTGTGGCCAATGCGATCACTATCCAGGCCCAGACAAAGGTTCCTGATCTCGGTAGCTGCACCTTCCAGATCTGCGCGGAAGAAGAAGATGGTGGCCTGGCCGAGTTCGAGCTTGCCTTCTCAGGCGATAATGCCGAGACCATCGAGGGCGTCTTTGGCCTCGACTTTACCCAGACGGTCGATTGCACCGTAACGACCACTGAGAACGAGACGGATGTCGGAGCCCAGGGCTGGTCCATCAGTCTTGCTGCCGACCCCGGCCTCAGCATCGTAGGCATCACCGTCGATGGTACGGCTGCTGCTGACGAAGATGATGGTGGTCGCCGTCGTGCAGGCTTTGAAAAGACCGAGCTGACCAGGGGAGCGGGCAACGAGGGTGCGGTGAGCGCGGTTGTGCTTTCCTTTACCGAGCTGGTCACGCTTCCTGCCACGGGTACCGAGGTGATCGCGAAGATCGATGTCTCCTGTCCCTTCCCCGAGGTGGATGTCTCCTCGACCAAGGTTGTCAGGTATGTCGATGGCCGTCGTGGCGCCGGGCAGCCGGTTGACAACGTCATCACGCATGAAAACTTCGGTATTCTTCCCTCTAAGACACCCTATGAGGTGACCTTGCTGGGCATTGACGAGAATGCCGTTACCTACGACTGTAACACCGACGGACGTGTGAACATTGCCGACGCGCAGTGCCTGTTGAACTGGCTGTTCCTTGGTGGACCCGCTCCGGGTTGCCAGGATGCCATGAATTTCAATGGTGACGCACGACTGAATATCGCTGACGGTATCTCGGGTCTGAACTACCTCTTCCTTGGTGGTCCTCCCCCTGCTACGGGTATCGGTTGCCAGCCTTATCCGAATTGCGACCTGGAAGATGCCTGCGCGATCTAATGCGCTTCATCTGATGGGGTAATTCCCCCAGGCTGAAAATTCCCGGAAATCCTTTCAGGTTTCCGGGAATTTTTTTTTTTCAGCCCGGTTTCATACTCCTGCAAAGAGCGGCCGTCGAAGAGCTGCTGAAAAATCCCCTTAATTTGCTCTCAACTAGGCTTTTAGGGCATTCTGGGGCATTATTAAGGTGCCCTTGTGGGATTTGACCTATACCCTTGAGTACAGGTTATTTATACAAAGAGGCAGGGGAGTCTCTTAATCAGCGGGAACCTATTGCAAGATTTGGGTTTTATTGGTAGATTTGCCAATTCGCGACTAGTTCGGGTCTATGTAATCCCGCTGAGGTTTTGTGGGGTTCGTCTTTACTATCCGGTTACGGAGCAAGCACTTGAGGAATCGGGTTTGCGGGACGACTCCTGCGGCATCTGCAGCAGGGAGGGTAGGTATGAGTTACAAACTCCAAAGCAGCTTTCATTTACTACGGGGTATCATTGCCGTCGTAAGTATTTTGGCTGCAGGACATTGCTGGGGTCAGGAAGCTGATTTCGAGCTCAGCTATTCCGGCGAAAATGGCGATACGATCAACGGCTTCTTCGGAACGGATTTTATCCAGACCGTTGATTGCACCCTGAGCACTTCCGACAACCAGACCGAACTCGGAGCCCAGGGCTGGTCGATCAGCCTTGCTGCCGGTCCTGGTCTTGATATTGTCTCGATTACCGTCGATGGGACGGCTGCAGCCGATGAAGACGCGGCCGGGCTTCGCCGGGGTGGTTTTGAGAAAAGTGAACTCACTGAGGGAGAAGCTAACCAGGGTGCTGTAAGCGCGGTGGTCCTTTCCTTTGTTGAGCTGGTCACCCTGCCGCTTACTGGAACTGAGGTGATCGCGAAGATCGATATCCAGTGTCCATTCCCCAAGGCTGGAGTGACCGAGACCAAGACTGTCAGGTATGTCGATGGGCTGCGGGGCAGCGGGCAGCCGGTAGACAACGTGGTTGCCCATGCAGATGCGGATGTAGATCCCGCCAGGACGGCCTACGAGGTGAGTATTGCCGGTACCAGCAACAATGCGGTTACCTACGATTGCAATACCGATGGACGGATTAACATCGCCGATGCGCAGTGCCTGTTGAACTGGCTGTTTCTCGGTGGGCCGGACCCCGGTTGCCGAGAAGCGATGAACTTCAACGGGGACGACCGCCTGAATATTGCCGATGGCATCTCAGGCCTCAACTACCTCTTCCTGGGTGGGCCGCCACCGCCGGCCGGCACTGGATGCCAGTTTTATCCGGAGTGTGAGCTCGAAGCTCCTTGTGAGTAAGCGGCTGCAGGCCGCTTCAAGCAGACCGGTTTTGCTTCCCCTGGCTCGAGAGGAGCTCCTTCCAGCAGCCTTCGAGTAGTGTGTCCAGGTCCACTTTCAAAATTCCTCCCGGGGCGATCGAATAAATAAAACATTTCCCGCTCCTTCACACCCTGGCAGGTGTTTATATTGCCAGTTGGCGATCCAATCGCTTCCTCGTGATTCATAAAATTGGAGTACCAGATATGAAATTTTTCCTTCCGGTTCTGATTGCGACCCTCTTGGGCGCTTCAGCCCAGCCTCTTTCTGCCCAGCAGGTCGATTTCGCCAAAGAGGTTTATCCTGTGCTTGAGTCCAACTGTTTCAAGTGCCATGGAGAAAAGAAGGCCAAGGCCGAGCTGAAGCTTCACACCTCCGCCGATGTTCTGAAAGGCGGCAAGAGCGGCAAGGTTATCGAGCCGGGAAAATCAGCCGAGAGCCTGCTCATCAAGCGTCTCTCCCTTCACAAGGATGATGAGGACATCATGCCGCCCAAGGGAGGCCCGCTGGAAAAGGAGCAGATTGAAGCGATCAGCCGCTGGATTGACCAGGGGGCGAAGTGGGCTGAAGGGGTCGGGTCCTCTTTTGCGCAGGAAAAACCTGGTGCTGCCGCCTCCTCCGCCCGCCAGGGTGGCATAGCCTGGTTTGGGACGCTCAAGAGTGCCCTTGCTGAAGCGGCCCGAACCGGCAGGCCGATTCTCCTGATTTCCGCCGCGCCGCATTGTCACAATGTTTCCGGTTTGTGGTGACCAGGCAAGCAGCGCATGGACAGGAGTTTCCTGTCTGACAAAGGGATCATTCGCGCTTCGCGTAATTTCGTCTGCGCCCGGCTTGCAACTTACGAGAGCAAGGAAGAGGCTGAGTATCTCAGCGGGATCTTTACGCGGCGAGGTCAACTTGAGAATACGGTTTTCTGCATCATGAGCCCTGACGGCAAGGACAAGCTTGTCAGCTCGGGGCGGTCTCCAGGCTGGGTTTTTCCCGGTTCTGAAGACCAGGCCATGAGGGACATGGAAAAGAAAATGGATGAGATTGCTTTACGCTACAGCGTGAAGAAGGAGTCCAGGTCATCTCTTCCCGCGTTGCCCGTGCTGCCCAACTTCCGCCTGGCATTGAACGTTGCGGCTTGTGACAACCTGCCGCTGGTGGCGACCGTAGCGCGTTCAAAGAGATCCAGGGAGAAGCTGCAGAAGCAGGTTAAGGAGCTGGCCTGGAGCAAAGAGTTCATCGGACGTTTTATTTACGTTTCTGTTGGGGCGGCCTCAGAGCTCAAGAAGGTCAAGGGCCTCGAGAAAAAAGAGGGCCTGTTTGTTATTGCGCCTGACACCTTTGGCCAGGAAGGGAAGGTACTGAGCCAGGTAAGGCTTGGAGCCGGCCAGAAAGAGCTGTCGGAGGGCCTCGCCCGGGCTGTGGCGCTTTACCAACCTGAGGATAAAGAGACCCGCAGTCACGGTGCTCTTGGAAGGATCCTCGAGGTCAACTGGGAGACCCAGGTTCCGGTTACCGATCCCGGATCACCCCGGAGACGTGAAAGTCGACGGAGAGGTTCGCGCAGCGCTAGGCCCTGAAGCGTGTTCTGTGACAGGGGGCACTTCAGCAGCCGGCATAAGACACGCAGCTGAGCGAATCCCCTCCATTTGCAGGGTCGTTGCCGCATTCGCTGCCCGGTGGCCCGGGAGCCGGTGGCTGCTCTGCCCCGTTGAACAGGTACCTCAGCAGGAAGACTCCATCTGTGATGTCGACATTCCCATCATCGTTGGAGTCGGCGGCGTCCAGGCAGGTGGGGGCCCTTGCGCCGAGGAAAAGAAAGGTAAACACCCTCGATGGGTCCGAGATGTCGATCGATCCGTCGGCATTGACATCGCCGCGGTGAAAGGGCTGCTCTCCGATGCATTCGCCTGCAATGCGGTCGCCGTTCTCGTCGAACGCCGGGGTTCCGGGCAGGATCCGCACCAGGTCCCTGATGACCCGGGTATCCTCTCCGCAATCTCCCGAAACGCTCAGGGTGACAATGTAGGTTCCCGGGCTGGTGTAAACATGGGCCGGGTTCCGGGCTGTTGATTCCGATCCGTCTCCGAAATCCCACCTCCAGGTGTCGATGGACCCACCCTCGGAGGCATCCCTGAACTCGACAGTATGGGGAGCGCAGTCAGGCGCAGGATTGGCGACTGTAAAGTCGGCTGTCGGCGGCGGGCAGACGGTATCTACAAAGGTCTTCAGCAGGCCGGCGCTGTGGGTGATGGCGACCGGGTAAAATTCCTCCGCATAGAGGCGCATGAGGCTCCGGCTATTAGGTGCATTGTTCCAGACTGCCGGGGAGAGGCGGTTGTTGTCGCCGGCGGAATTCTCGATGTAGAAGTTGCCGGTGATTTGCCTGCTGCCCCCCGGGCCGTTGTCATTTTCAGAGAAGTCGTCATCGCTTGGCCACCATTCATCACAGGCGCTTGGGGAGCCGATGCAGGGCGGGAAAAGGCCGGCCTCATCGAATTCTCCGATATTATCAATCACCCAGTAGTCATCACCGAGGAAGCCCCCATCGTGGAAGGTGAGGGTTGGGAACATCTGCTTGAAGGGCGAGCTGGGCTGGGGGTTTCCTTCGTAGATCTGGCCAGGCCAGGTGGTGCCGCTGTAAACAATACGGGCGGCGCTGTGTACGAAGGCCTGCGGAGAGGCATCGTCGGGGAATACCGGCTCGAGATCCAACAGGGGCAGGAAGTTGCCGTCACCCCAGATCTCGAAGTCATCGCCATCGATATGAGTGTCGGAGTGCGTGTGGGCAGGCGAGGTCATGTCCTGGATGAGATGGATGCAGCGGCCGAGCATGTGAAAAGCCCCGCCGTTTCCTTCAAGATTTCCTTCGTTAAAGGCTGTGAGGGTCCGCCCCCAGAGGATCGGCATGGCATCGAAGGTGTTGTCTGCGATGATGTTCGCCCAGTCGACGACTCCCGGGCAGGGCAGGTTGAAGCCCTCGCCGTTGTGGGGATTGTAGGCGTGGTAGCAGTACTGCGGAAAGGTGTCCTCGTCGATGGATCCCTGGCCGATCTCCGAGCGGTAACGGTTGAGTAGCCTGATATTGAGGATGTCCACCGCGTTGTAGCTGATGTCGCGATGGACCTCCACCTCGTGCGCATTGGAGACGATGCTTCCCGGCAGAATGATCCAGGCAGCTATGCAGGTGGTGAGGAATTTATTTTTCCCCATCTTTGCCGCCTCCCTTCATAAGCAGCTTGAGGGCCGCAAAGCGCCCGAGGGCATCATCGCGCTGGGCTCTCTGCTTGAGCCAGGCGGCTGCGCCCTCCTCCTTGAGTGTGGAGATCTCCTGGATCGCCCAGGCCTGCACCCGGGGATGCCCCCCGATAGCGGCCTCGATAAGAGGCTGGAGTTTCGCGGGGACTCCGGCGAGCTCGAGTCGAAGCAGGGAGATTCCAGCCTCTCCCTTCCAGGCTCCTGCCGGATTGTCGATGACCGCCTGGGCGACAGCTTGCGCAGCCTGTTTCCTGCCGGCGAAAAAACCCAGTCCGTAGACCGCCTCGCGGCGGGCCTGCTGGTCATCCCCTTCAAGGCTTTCCAGGATCGTTCCGAGCGCTTCCATGCTTCCCAGCCTGGCCAGGGCGATGGCTGTATTCACCCGTACACTCTGGTTTGCATGGCGCAGGAAGGGCCGCAGGGAAGCAGCCGCCTCTACCTTGCCGCTCGATCCTGCCGCGGCAAGCAGGGACTTCAGGGCCCCGGTATCCTCCTCGAGGGCGAGCCTTGCGATGACCCTGGCCAGCTGGCTTGAGTCTTCCAGGATCATGAGGGCGCTTCCGGCTCTGCGGCGGACCGACACATCATCTGAGTCCAGGCTCTCTGCGGCAAGCCTTGCAGCCTGCGGGTCCCTGATCTCAGCAAGCAGCCGCAGGGCCATCATCCGGGTTTCCCGGTCTCCCTCCCGGGCAGCCTTGCGGACCTCGGGAAGGGTGACCTTCCTGTTATCCAGCAGGCGCTTGAGGATTGCGCGCTTGGGCACAGTCCTGTTTTTACTGGCCAGCAGGGAAATGAGCTTCCCCGGATCTTCCTGGGGGCCGTCCTGGCCTCGAAGAGCTCCCTGCAGGGGCAGCAGGCAGAAAACAAATGTCAGCAGCAAAAATCTCATCTGGAGGTTCCTTCGAGCCCTGGGGTGCCGGCCTGCTCTATTCACCAAGCAGCTCCTTCAGCTTGCTCTCGATGGATTCGGCCCAGATCTCGTAGCCCCTGGGTGAGAGGTGCAGGAAATCCGGCATGATCTTCCGGTCGAGGCTGCCGTCTGCCTCAAGGAAGTTGTGGCCGATTTCCAGGTAGTGAACCTGTTTTCCGTCATGCAGCTTCCGGATGGTCTGGTTGACCTGGTTGATAATGCCACGCTGGGCATTGAAGTTCTGGCCACGGGGGAAGATTCCCAGCAGGAGGATCTTCGTCTCAGGGAGCTTCTTGCGCAGCTTGGTGACAATGGCGGTGACCCCGTCGACAATCTTTGATGGAGTGTCGGGGTTGCGGCCGGTGTTGTTGGTGCCGATCATGATGACGGCGGCCTTCGGCTTGATTCCCTTGATGTTGCCGTTGTCGAGCCGCCAGAGGACATGCTCGGTGCGGTCACCGCTGATGCCGAGATTGACAGTGTTTCGCTTATGGTAGTGCTTCATCCAGACCCGGCGGCCGACACTCTCCCAGGCCTGGGTGATGGAGTCACCGATGAAGATGAGGTCAGCCGGGCCCTTTGCAACCCTTGCGTTGTAGTGCTTGTGGCGGTTCATCCAGCCGCCTCCCCGGGGGACGGGGGTGATGGCGGAGTGGGGCTTGGTTTCCTCGGCGACGGCAGTGGTGCCTGGGATTGCCACCAGGAAGATTGATACAAAAAGGGAACTGAGGGTTGAGTTTACCAGACGTTTCATTTGAGACGCTCCAGCTGCCTGAGGTTGTTTTCCACCGGCCCAGCCTGGGGCCGGGTGATCAGTCGTCCGTCGGTCCTGCGCAGCAGGACACTGGGATATGATGTGGGAGTAATTTACAGGAAACAAGCCTGCACTTGTTCTGGTTTTGCTGCAGGACCTCCGGGAACTATAATCAGACCTTCACATCCGGCAGGCTCTGGGAGGACAGGAATGAGAGGGAAATTTCGATACCGGTTTCCAGCGCGGGCGGCTAAGGGTTTTCTCCTGGCAGCAGGCTTCCTTTACCTCTTGTGCGTGGCTCTTCCGCTATCGGCTGCCGAATACACCCGCGGCCTGCTGGCGGAGGGGACGCGCTGGGAGAATCCCTACTACGTGATCGAATCCGGAGTTGAGGGCCCGGTGGTGCTGATTACCGGCGGCATGCATGGCAATGAGCCGGCCGGCTCAAGGGCGGCGGAGCAGATCGTCCACTGGAAGATCACCAGGGGGCGGGTCGTGATCGCCCCGAGAACGAACACCCCCGGCCTCAAGGCCAACACCCGCTTCATGCCCGGGGTCGACAAGCCTGCCAATAACCTCAACAGGAATTTTCCCGCCACGGGCGCCCCGGACAAGGCGCGGTCGGTTCCGGGCCGGGCGCTCTGGGAGCTGGCCCGGAAGGTCAGGCCAGGCTGGGTGTTCGACCTGCACGAGGGTTTTGATTTCAATATTGCCAACAAGGGCTCGGTTGGATCCAGCGTGATCTATCTCGACTCTCCGGAAACCCGCAAGCTGGCCGGCCTCTTGATTGACCAGGTGAATTCGACGATCAGCGATCCGAAGCGCAAGTTTGTCCACATCAGCGGCGGGCCGGTTAATACCGGTCTCGCAAGAGCCTGTATCGACCGCTTTGGCAGCAAGGGGTTTATTCTCGAGACCACGTTCAGCAGGCAGCCTCTCTCGCTGAGGGTGCGCCAGCACAGGTTGATGGTCTACCAGGCCTTGCGCCGGCTGGGAATGGTCGAGGGTGGGCCGCATCTTCTTGCCGACAGGAAAGCAGCTGCTGCGGCCAGGGGGGTTCCTGCCGAAGAGCTGGTCCTGGCTGCGCTTTATGATGGCGCAGGTACAGGTGGTAATGGCGTGGCGAATGTAACCCGCCAGCTTCATCCTCTCAGCAAGGTGGTTCTCTGTAATGTCGGCCCTTCGGATATTGCCGATGGGGTCCTGGCGCAATTTGATGTGTGTATTTTCCCCGGTGGCAGCGGCAGCGGGATCGCCCGTGCGATCGGTAAGGCTGGGCGAGTGCATGTCCAGAAATTCGTTCGTGGGGGAGGGGGCTATATCGGTATTTGTGCCGGAGGCTACCTGGCTGCTTCTAACTACGACTGGAGCCTCGGGATCGTTGATGCCAGGACGATTACCGGGAAGCACTGGTTGCGCGGCCGGGGCAAGGTGAAGATCGAGCTGACCGAGGAGGGGCGCCGGGTCTTTGGTGATTTCAGGCTGCCGCTTGATGTGACCTTCGCCAATGGGCCGATTGTTTCTCCGGCTGGCCTTGACCGGCTACCGGATTTTGAGCCCCTGGCTATCTACAGAACCGAGCATGCGGAAAACGGCAGCCCAGCCGGGCTGCAGGTCGGTACCCCGGCGATTCTTGCGGGCAGGTGTGAAGGCGGCCGTGTGATCAGCATCAGTCCCCATCCTGAAGCGACCGCGGGACTGGAGTTCTTTATCCCCAGGGCGGTGGAGTGGGTTGCTGACCGCTCTCCAGAGAGCCTGGCGGCAACTCCGGCTCCCAAAAAACCACCCCCGCCGGTCAGCCGGGAACGGATCGGCAGGATGCCGGACCTTACGGAGGCTGATCCCAAGGCGAAGTTGCCCCTGGCGGGAAGGCATTACGGTGCCCCGGTGGCTGCCTCCAATGGCCTGGCCTGGCTGGCGCTTGAAAAGAAATACACCCGCCTCCTGCCTCCCGGAAATCCGGGGCCCGGACTCCAGGGGCGTCTTGCCAGCCGGCTTGGCAGTCGGGGCTACATGGATACCGAGGTTCACCGCCAGACAGGAACTCCGGCTACCCTGAAGGGAATCAGCAGGCTCCTTAAAGAGAAGGACTACCCGGCTGAATATGCCTACCAGGGCTGGCGCAGGGTTGAGAAGAAATTTAACAGGGGCTGGCCATGGCCGGATCTCGACTGGATCAAGCGCTCATTGCAGGGTGATTCCCTGGTTCTGTTGAATGTGGGCTGGTACCGCCACGATGCAGGCAAGGATGTCTACCAGCGCTTCGGCGGGCACTGGGTGAGCCTTGCCGGCTACGGTGTCGATGAAAAGGGCCGGCTCGATCCCGCGATCCTGTTGATCCATGACTCGTCTCCAAGGGCAGGGGCGGAGCCGGCGGGTGAATATGTCCGCCTGGAGCCGCTCACCAGTGGCCGCCTGGCCGGGAATTCGGGAATGCCCAAGGGGGTCAACAGCGCTGTTGGGGTCTTCCGCCTTGCAACTGGTATGCATATTAACTCTGAGCGTGGCGATACCTGTATCCTGGATGGGGTGGTTGCCGTCAGCCTGCGGCGCTCCCCAGGCTCCGGTAAATAGCTGGTCGCGGAGGCTTCCTACATCTTTAGACAAACGCCCTCGAGTTGTGGGTTAGAATGACCTTGCCAGGCTTGAGTTGGTCAATCCTGCACTGAGTGTGAAGAGAACTTAACGAGTA
>CAZTRG010000056.1:0-2797 GCA_964615885.1 uncultured Planctomycetia bacterium
GATGGAGCGGTGGACATTGCAGATGTCATCACCACCCTGGGCGCACTCTTTCTCGGAAACGCAGTAATTCCCCCTCCTGGTTTTGTCGAATGCGGAATTGCCCAGACCCCTGATGAGCTCGGCTGTGAGACCCCGCCGACAAGCTGCCGGCTCTAGCGCTGCGGGGGAACATTTCCCAAACCCCTCTGCCACAGGCCAACAGGAATAAATTGAGGCCCACAAACCCTTCAGCAGTAAAGCCTTCGGTGGAATCGAGAAATACTTTCCCGGCACAATCATCCCAGCGCCCCAGGCTCCCTATTCGCCGCAAAAAACATCCGGGATGCTATAATTACGTGGTGGTAACAGGCTGACAACGAGGTCCCAGGCAATGGCTCAGAAGATACAGAAACAAGTCCAGAGACGGCTCCTTGGAGTCTTCCTGTGCCTTTGCTTCGCCCTGCAGCCGCTCTGCTATCCCCTTCATATCGCCCTGGCCCACCACTCTCACGATGAGCCCCCCTCGGAGGCCACCGAAAGCTCTTCCAGTCATTCACACTCGGGCCACCATCATCACCACGACGAGGATGGGCACCATCACCACCATCAGCATGACAATGAGCCTTCCCGCGACCAGGCTCCTGCCAACCATCCCGAGGGCGCACCCCTTGAGGAGGATCACCATGAGCATTCTGACGATGACCATGCCAAGTTTCTCCCCGGGCAGGCTGCACCTCCCGGGTCTCTCAGCCTGGTCTCACTCGAACCACTGACAAGCCCCCTTCAAACGATCGAACCGGTTGGTCT
The DNA here is from genome assembly GCA_964615885.1 of uncultured Planctomycetia bacterium. GTDB lineage: Bacteria > Planctomycetota > UBA8108 > UBA8108 > UBA8108 > UBA8108. The sequence continues at coordinate 787 of CAZTRG010000056.1, forward strand.
CTGCAGCACGCAGGCACCTCGTGACTCGCCGGTCCCACGCCTGCATCCGAAAAGGGTTTCATCTCCACGGGCACCTCCCAGCTCCATCTGAGCCAATCGGAATACGCCGTCTTCCGGCGTAGATTGTGCCTGGGATCTCCCCGGGCTTGCCCAGGATGTACCTTAGAGGCTTCGTTCAATGACTGCTCAACAAGGCAGCGGCCTTGCGCTCCCTGAAGAGGGTTCTGCGCCCCGCCCTGCACCTGCACACTATCGTTTTGCACCCACCGTGCTGCTTGCCGGCATCGCGCTGCTCTGCGGCTGCGCCAGCTACTCGCCACAACCGCTCGACCCCTTCGCCGAGCTTGAAAGGCTTGAGCAACGCGCAGCGACTCAACCGGAGCCGGGAATTTCCCTGCCCGCCGGGAGCGAATGGATTGCCCTGGAAGCCAGGGTCGATTTCTCAGATGGCCTCGAACTTGCCGAGGCCAACACACTTGCCCTTTACTACTCACCAGAAATCCGTACGGCACGAAACGAACAACAAATCTCAGCAGCCCAACTGCTCCAGGCCGGCCTGCTCAGCAATCCGGATCTTTTTCTCGGGCCGCGAATCTCCTCCACCGGCAGTGGCCTGGTATTCCCCGCCGGAGTCTCCTGGGAGATCCCCTTGTGGGGCCGGCGTGCTGCTGAAAAGGAGCTGGCCGAGAGGAACCTGACTGCTGCAGGTGCCCGCCTGGCCGAGAAGGAGCTCAACGTCCTCACCCGGATCCGCTCTGCATATATCCGGATAGAGACCCTGACTGCAAAGACCGAAGCTCTCCAGGCACGAACATCCGGCAGCCAGGGTGTCCTTCGCTGGGCAGACAGGCTCCAACAAGCAGGACAACTCGACGGGGTGACCTCCTGGCTGGCCAGGCTCGAGCACGATGAGGCCCTGGCAGATCTCAAGGCTCTTCAGCTCGAGCTGGCAACTGAAAAACGCAAGCTGCAGGAAAGCCTCGGCCTCCTGCCGAACGCAGAAATGCTTATCCGGCTCGATCCATCACCGAGCGAGATGCCTGCGCTCCCACCTCTCAACCGCCAGAGAATGATGCTTCACCCCCGGATCACTTCTGCCAGCAGAGAATACGACAAGGCAGATGCCGCCCTTCGCCTGGAGGTCACAGGCCAATACCCCGCCGTCCGCCTGGGTCCCGAATTTGAAAGCGACAAGGGAGAGGCATCCATCGGACTTGGAGCCGGCATCGAGCTTCCTGTCTTTGACGACAACCTTGGAGCCATTGCAGCCGCAGTGATTCGCAGAGAGGACGCACGGGAAAAACTGGAAGCCAGGATCCTGGAGCAGGTTCATCTCGAAGCCCAGGCCAGGGCTGAGGCTCAGTCCAGGCGGGACATCCTCCGGAGCTACCGCGCCGGCGCACTCCAGGGTGCCGGAGAAGCCCGAAAATCTCTCGACCTCAGGCTCCAGGCCGGCCAGAGCAACATCCTGGAGGTGCTTGCAGCCCTTCGCTCCCTCACAGCTGTCCGGATCCGTGAGCTCGAGCTCCAGGGCGACACGGCAACAGCACGTTTTGCTGCAGCTGCAGCAGCAGGGGCCGCTCTCTCCGGCCCCGAGAACACCGACAACGAAAAGGAAAAGAAATGACCACCCCAAGAACACTTCCCGGGCTCCTGGCGTTTTCCCTGGCGGCTGTGACCTTGCTCGCATCCTGCGGGCATCATCACCACCACCCCCATGATGGAGAACAAACCCAGGGCCCCAAAGAAGGAGCCGGGCAGAAAATCACCAACCGGATCACGCTCCCCCCCGGGGCAGTGAACAACCTTGGCATCACCTTTGCAAAAGCCACGAGGGGGAAGGTCGGCACCTGGCTGTCCGTACCCGGAGAGCTCTACGTACCCGACACCCATCGCTGGAAGCTTCGGACACCGACTGGCGGAAGAAGCAGGAAAATCGCTCCGCAGTGGAAAGATGTCTACCAAAGGCAGGTAATCGCAGAGATCCTCTCTCCAGGGCTTAGCCATGCCC
>CAZTRG010000057.1:0-7755 GCA_964615885.1 uncultured Planctomycetia bacterium
AACCTTTCAGCGCGCAGCCACCTCATTCACCTCTACCTCAACGGGCTCTACTGGGGGGTCTACAGCTTTCTTGAACGCCCGGATGCTTCTTTCGGAGCCGAGCACATGGGAGGAAGCAAGTCGGAGTACGATTCGATCAAGACGCACGAGGAGGTCGTCGATGGCAACCGTGCCGCCTATGATACGCTCGACTCCATGCGCGCCGCCGGCCTCTCGAGCGAACGGGCCTACGAGGCCGTACAGGAGTACCTCGACGTCAGCAACCTCGCCAACTACATGATTGTGAACATGCTGGCGCCGTCGACCGACTGGCCCGGAAATTACTACATGGTTCGAAGGAGAGGTCCGCGGACGAATGGTTTCCGCCTGTTCTCCTGGGATTCCGAGTACGCCTTCCTGGGGGGGGTGAACAACAACCGCACGCTCCCTCACCGCCGCGATCCAGACTCGCCGACCAAGTTCTATCATGCACTGCGAGCGAACGAGGAGTTCCGCTCCCTATTTGCTGACCGGCTCCAGGAGCTTCTCACCGGTGACGGGATTCTCTCTCCCGGGGGCGTTGCGGAGCGCTGGGAGGAGCTGGCCAGTCACCTCGAGCCGGCCCTGTACGCTGAATCGATGCGCTGGGGCGACTACCGGCGCTCGACTCCCTACCGGCCGGACGTTGAATGGGCGGCTGAACGCCAATCCCTGTTGAACGATTACTTTCCCCGGCGCAGTGGAATCCTCCTGGAGCAGTTTCGTGCGCAGGGCATGTACCCGCGTGTTGCGGCACCGGCCTATTCACGCGATGGCGGCCTGGTGGAGCCGGGCTACGTTCTGACTCTCGAAGCCCCGGGCGATGCAATCTATTACAGCCTGGATGGAACAGACCCCCGGCAGGCCGGTGGGGGGCTCCATCCCGGGGTGCGTCTTCATGAAGGAGGTGGGATTGCCATCCTGGAGGATACCGAGGTGCTTGCTCGCTCACGCCGGGGGGATGAATGGAGCGCCCTGGAGCGGGCCGTATTCGTCACCGATGAGCCGACACCCCTGCGCCTGACGGAGATTATGTACCACCCTCCGGAACCCCCTCAGATGGCAGAGGGAATCGAGGCCGACGATTTCGAGTTTATCGAGGTCCTCAATACATCAGCCAACAGCGTTTCCCTTGCCGGGCAGGTGATCGATTCGGGTGTGGGGTTCACGTTTCGGGATGGACTGAAGCGTGTTCTGGGGCCGGGCGAGGTCGGAGTCCTGGTCAGCCATCTTGACAGTTTCCTTCAGCGCTATCCCGATGCCGGGGAGTCCGTGCTTGGTGAGTACCAGCGCCAGCTGGGCAACGGGGGCGACCGCCTCGAATGGAGGGATGCCCTTGGCCGTGTCCTGTTGGCCGTCACCTTCGAAGACACCTGGTACCCACGGACCGATGGCGAGGGCTACTCGCTGACGATTCGGAGCCTTGAGGCCCCGACGGATTCCATTCATTCCGCAGAGGCCTGGGCCCCCGGCTCCGTTTTCCTTGGAACTCCGGGGACGGTTGAAAACATCGATTCGGACAACCTGCGACTCCCGGGCGATGCCAATGAAGACGGGGTGCTCGATCTCTCCGACGCCATCAGCCTGCTCAGGATCCTGTTCCTGCTTGGCGATGGGGAGCTGCCCTGTGGTGCGGAGGAAATCACCGACCCGGGAGCACGGGAGCTGCTCGATGTGAACGGCGACCTTGGTGTCGACCTCACCGACGCGATTTCCCTGCTTTTGTACCTGTTCCAGGGGGGCACTCCGCCGGCGCTGGGCTCCACCTGCCGCTCGATGCCGCCCTGTGAGGGCATCTGCCCGGGGGCCTAGCTCCTCGCCGCCTTTTCATTGCCGTGCCGCCTCGACAGGATAAAATGGAATACAGCTTCGATACCGCGAGAGCACCGGCTTTGCTGTCGCATCCGCATGGGCCAGGGTGACGCTCACGCAGGCTCGATTTCGGCCCAGACGGACAGAATGAAATTCTCCAAGCAGATCACACTCCTGGTGTTTCTTTTTTCAGGCGGCCTGGTTTCAGCCCAGGAGCCGGTCCTGAATGAATTCCTCGCCAGCAATGAATCTGGAATTCGCGACGAAGACGGAGAACTCCAGGACTGGATCGAGCTTCACAATCCCCACGCCCGTGAGCTCAATCTCGACGGCTGGTACCTGAGCGACCGCGCCGATGATCTTGGCCGCTGGCGCTTCCCGGCAGTGGCGATCGCTCCCGGTGGCTACCTCGTCGTCTTCGCCTCCGGTAAGGCGCGCAACGAGCCGGGCTCAGAGCTTCACGCAAACTTCAGCCTCGAAAACGGTGGCGAGTACCTGGCCCTTGTCCGGCCGGATGGACGAGTCGCCCAGGAGTTCAGCCCCTCGTTTCCACCGCAGAGAGATGACATCTCCTATGGGCTCTCCGCTGTGGTTGTGAACCTCATCGAACCTGGTGCCGCCGCGGATTACCATGTTCCCGTCTCCGGCGCGCTGGGCCTGGATTGGGCTTCAGTCGAATTTGCGCCAGGGGCGCGCTGGCAATCGGGCCGGATGGGCTTCGGCTACTATGCTGAGGGCCAGGAGATCGGCGTACCTCCACCCTTCACGCACTTGCCCTTTGATGGCAACGTCCTCGATGCGGTCGGGCCCAATCATGGGACCCATGTCGGGGGCGCGCCGACCTTCGTTGAAGGCTTCGATGGAGCGGCGGGCGGCGCGATTCGCTTCAGCGGGCGCGAATATGTTGACCTGGGAACCCAACAGATCCTGCCGGTCTACAACCGTCCATCTTATACGATCGCCATGTGGGTACGCGGGCTGCCGCAAAACGACCGTCGCATCTACTCTGAAGGTTCCTCTACAAACAACCGCCCGCTCCTGACCCTCGGCACGGCCAGTAACGGGGCTAACGGCAAGCTGGATGTTTACATTCGAACCAACAACGGCACCCCGGTATCCCATCGCCTGAGCAATGCCACCGTCTTTGACAATGAATGGCACCATGTCGCCTGGGTGGATGAGGATGGCTCAGCGAGGGTGTTTGTTGACGGTGTTCGTGACACCCAGAATTTCAGCTACGACAAGCAGGCGATGCAGCTGGATATCAGCTCCATCGGCGCGGTGCTCCGCTCGAGCGCCTGCTGCCAGTTCACCGGCGACATTGATGACTTCGCTGCCTGGGATCGAGCCCTGAGCGCCGAGGAGATCTCTGTTCTCGCCACCGGAAGCTCTCCGGGTGCAGGCAACCCCTACGCTGCTAATACCGCAACTGATGTGGAGGCTGACCTTCGCGGCCGCACCTCCCTCTACCTCAGGATCCCCTTTGAGGTGGAGGATCCCGCCAGCGTTGAAGCGCTGACCCTGCGCATGAAATACGACGATGGATTTGTCGCTTATCTCAACGGCATCGAGGTGGCGAGCGCCAACGTCCCCCAGGCTCCTGGCTGGAACTCTGCAGCCACGGCCGGCCACAGCGGCAACGAGGCGATTACCGCCGAGAGTGTCAACCTCTCGGAGTTTCGTTCCGAGTTGCTGGCTGGAACCAACGTGCTTGCGATCCACGCTCTGAACCAGGAAGCCGACGATGAGAGCTTTCTCTGTTCCGCCGAGCTCCTGGCCTCCGGGGCACTGGGAGAACAGTTCCGCTACTTCGCCAATCCGAGTCCCGGGGAGCCGAATCGGGGCGGGACGATTGACTTCGTCGCTGACACCAGGTTTTCCGTGCGCCGTGGCTTTTTCGATGCTCCCTTTGACCTGGAGATCCAGACGGAAACCGAAGGCGCCCAGATTCGCTTCACGACCGATGGCACCGAGCCCACCGCCACTCATGGCGAGATCTATGACGGGCCTCTTCGCATCTCGCGCCATACCATCCTGCGCGCCGGCGCGTTCAAGCCATTGCACGAGCCGTCCGGGGTCGACACCCAGACCTACATCTTCCTGGATGATGTGATTCGCCAACCCAACAACCCGAGCGGCTATCCATCGAGCTGGGCCGGGCTGCGGGCGGACTATGCGATGGATCCGGAGATCTGCACTGACGTGAACTCGCCCAGCTTCGAGCCCACGATCAGGGATGATCTGAAGTCCATCCCGACCCTGTCGATCGTCATGGACCCCGACGATTTCATGGGGTCCTCGCGCGGTATCTATGTCCATCCCCAAAGTCGAGGGGTGGGATGGGAGCGGGCGGCATCGGCTGAGCTTATTATCCCCGATGAAATCTCTGAGGACGGCGATGGCAGCGATGAAGGATTTAACCTGAACTGCGGTGTTCGCATGCAGGGCGGCTCAAGCGCACGGACCATCGAAGGCAAGCACTCCTTCCGGCTCCTCTTTAAATCTCTCTACGGGCCTTCGAAGCTGCGCTACAAATGGTTCCCTGATTCCGATGTTGAGGAGTTCGATACCATCGTCCTGCGCTGCTTTTCAACCGATGCCTGGGCCTTTAAAGATGGCGGATCACGCTATCGACGGTGGGATTCGACCTACACCCGCGACCTTTGGATGAAGGACACCCAGCTGGCTATGGGGAGCCCCTCCGGGCACAACAGCTATGTGCACCTGTATGTCAACGGTCTCTACTGGGGACTCTACAATCCCGCTGAGCGGCCCGACGACAACTTCCAGGCTTCTCACCAGGGGGGGGAGTCGGAGGACTGGGACATCGTCAAGGATTTCAACGAGCTCTTCCGGGGGCAGCGGACCTCCTGGGAACAGCTCATGACGCTGGCGGATTCCGGCCTGGGTTCAGCTGCCGCCTACCAGCGGCTGCAGGGGAATAATCCTGACGGCAGCCCCAACCCCGCCTACCCAACGCTGCTCGATGTCGACAACCTGATCGACTACATGATCCTGCACATCTTCGCCTGCGCCGAGGACTGGCCGCATCACAATTTCTACGCGGCCAGGAACCGGACCGGCGATCTCGGGGGCTGGAGATTCTTCGTCTGGGACCAGGAGATCATCATGGACCGGACGATCTACACTCGCAACCGGGTTGGGGTCTCCAACGACAACTCTCCGGCCCGGATCTACTCCCGCCTGCGAGCCAACCCCGAGTTTCGTCTCCGCTTCGCAGACCGCTTGCAGAAGCATCTTTTTCACGATGGGGCGCTCGCTGTCGAGGTCGCACAGGCGCGCTGGATGGATCGAGCCAACCAGATTGAGCGCGCCATCGTCGGAGAGTCGGCGCGCTGGGGAGATTTTCGCGATGACGTTCCCGACCCATCGAACAGCCCTGCCGAGCATTATACCCGGAGAGATCACTGGATTCCGGCAAGAGACACGGTCCTTGATGAATACATTCCTGATAGCAACGAGCTGGCACTTCAGCGGATCCGCGCAGTCGGCCTCTACCCCGAGGTGGAGCCGCCGCAATTGAGTCGTCACGGTGGGGGCTTCGAGCCAGGGTTTCGCCTGGGGCTTACCGCTCCCGCAGGTTCGGTCTACTACACACTGGATGGGACGGATCCTCGCCTCGAGGGGGGAGCCGTATCCCCGGCCGCCCTGCTGGCCGGGAGCACGGCCAATATCGAGCTGCTGGATTCCCCTCGCCCGGCGACCTGGCTCGTTCCGGCCGGTCCTGCCCTGGGGCTTGAGTGGACCGAGCCAGGTTTTGATGACTCAGCCTGGAATGAGGGCCTGAGCGCTATTGGTTATGAGCGCGGCAGGGGCTACGAAGATGAGTTCGAGAGCGATGTAGAGGAGAGCATGTACGGCGAAAATGGATCCATCTACATGCGTGTCCCCTTCGTCATTGAAGATCCGAGCGAGATTACCTTTCTCTCACTCAGTATGAAGTACGACGATGGCTATGTCGCCTATCTGAACGGAGTGCGGGTCGCAAGCCGCAATGCTCCGGCTGGCCTTGAATGGAACTCCCGCTCCAGTGCTTCACACCCGGATGCGGCGGCCCTGGTCTTCGAGACGGTCGACATCTCCGATGATCTCGAGGCGCTTGTGGCAGGCGTGAACGTCCTTGCGATCCACGGTCTCAATGCGAGCGTGACGAGCAGTGATTTCCTGGTCGTTCCTGAGATCGGAGGCGGGTCTGTCAACGAATCCGGGGTCGAACTGACCGGGACGACGAGGTTTCTCGGGCGCGCCCGGCTGGGTGTGGACTGGAGCGCCCTGGTGGAGACGACGTTTTTCACGGCCGGCGCCCTGCCGCTTCGCATCAGCGAGATCATGTACCATTCCCCCGCGCCCCCTGCAGCCAGCGAGTTCTCCAGCGAGGACTTTGACTACCTGGAGCTGGTCAATACGGGCGAAGAAACGATTTCCCTCGAGGGAGTGCGCTTCGTCGGCGGCATCAGGTTTGATTTCTCGGCCCGGCCCATGACGCGCCTGGATCCCGGCGAGGTCGTCCTGGTCGTTGAAGATATCGAGGCCTTCGAAGCCCGGTACGATACCAGGGGAATGAGGATTCTCGGCGAGTACGAAGGCAAGCTGGACAACGGTGGAGAGGAGCTGTGGCTTGAAGATGCCCTGGGAGAAGTCATCGCCGGTTTTGAATATTCCGATTCCTGGTATCCCCTGACCGATGGCCAGGGCCTGTCGCTGGAGATCGTCGATGCAGGGGCCGCCCCGGAATCCTGGGCCCAGCCGGCAAGCTGGCGTGCGGGCCAGCAGCTTGGCTCTCCGGGAGTTCACGATTTCACTCCCCAGTCCGGCGGCCTGCAGCGTCTCGGGGATTTTAACCAGGATGGAGAGCTGGATATTTCAGATCCGATCGGCCTTCTTCGCTACCTGTTCATTGCCGGTGCTCCTGAGCCGCCCTGCGAGGGTGGTGAATTCGATGCCGGCGGCAATTTAGTCCTCCTCGATCTCAACGGGGATGTCTCCCTCGACCTCTCCGATGCAATCTACGCCCTGAGCTTTCTCTTTGCAGCCGGCCCTCCACCGGTGCCCGGCGCCGATTGCCTGCGCATCGAAGGCTGCCCGGATATTTGCACCTTCTGATAGATGAAAAATCTATTTCTCCAGTAGACCAGCGGTTAAGATGACCAGTCGGTTTTTGGGTCCGACAGGTTTTATATACTGAAGTTTCCCCCTTGCCGGGGTGCTTGAGTGACGGAATCGGGAAGGTGAGGTCATGAAAAGGCGCGGTGGAAGAATTGTTTTAGGGTTTTGTATTGCCCTGTTGGCGGGTGTTGGTGCCCGGGCCGACGAGGTTTCTTATTTTGCGCTCGATGGAGACCTGCTGGACCCGGTCGGTGGTAACGATGGCACCGTTGTCGGCGGCGCGGCCCTGTCCTTCGTCGAGGGCTACGATGGAACAGAGGGCGGCGCGCTTCAATTCAACGCGGCTGACCGAACACTCGTAAGCCTCGCTCAGAACACCTCCCTGCCTCTTACTACGCAGCCGGAATTCAGCATCGCGATGTGGGTTCGAGGCCCGGTCGGTCAACGCGACCTCCGGATCTTCTCGGAGGGGTCGACGACGAACGGCACCCCTCTCTTTAACCTGGGTACCCACAGCGGGGCAGCCAACGGAGCCTTGGATGCTTACATTCGGCCAGGTTCCCCCGCCCGGCATGTCTATTCGACGACCATGGTCTTTGATGAGACCTGGCACCATATTGCCTGGGTCGATACCAACGGCCAGGTTGTGCTCTATGTCGACGGTGTCGCCGACGAAACGGATTTTTCCTATGCACGAGTCGGAAGGACAACTAACACGACCACGCTCGGTGGAATCCTCCGGGCGAACGCGAGCCACTGGTTCACGGGAGCTCTCGATGATGTCCGCCTCTACGATCA
>CAZTRG010000058.1:0-18612 GCA_964615885.1 uncultured Planctomycetia bacterium
CCTCGATGAGGTCAGTTTGTCTGCACAAGAACGCGGGTGTCTGAAGAACGTCAACAACCGAAAAAGCCCCATCCGCGCGGCCCTTGCCTGGATCATAGCGATCCCCAGCAGGCTGGCGCGGGGCATGATCTTCCTCTACAAGAAATTCCTCTCTCCGCTGCTGCCCCCGGCCTGCAGGTTTCGGCCGACCTGTTCGGATTTCTGTAGTGAGGCCATAGAACAGCACGGCTTCTTAAAGGGTGGCTGGCTGGGCTTCAAAAGATTGATGCGCTGCAACCCGCTCTTCAAGGGTGGCTACGATCCGGTCCCCGGGGAAAAAGACCGGGCCAGGGAAGCTGGAGGGAGCGCAGAAAAAAAAGAACGGGGCCTGACCCTGGAACACCAGAAGTGTGAGAAATGTACAATTACTTCCTGAGCCTGCGATATTTACGGTCACGATTCCTGGCCCTCGCAGCCTTCCTGGCGACCATGTTCGGAGTGGCGATGCTGCTGATCGTACTGAGTGTCATGGGTGGCTACTTGTCGCAGCTGCTGGATATTATCCGGGGCCAGGAGGCCCACCTGAGGATTCTCGGAAGCGGCCCCCTGGGCATTTAAGGTTTCACCGACCTCGAAAAATCCATCAAGACAGTGCCGGAGGGCAGGGAGACCGCCCCCTACATAGAGCGCCTGGCGGTCTACCGCAGCGGGGTCTCGATCTAGCCCGCCATGCTCGCCGGGGTCGACCCCGTGCGCCAGGCCGGGGGCAGCGAGTTTGCCAGCTATATGCTGCGCCCCGAAGAGCTCGGGCTGCTCCTTGATAAACACCTCCCCACCCAGGCCCCTTCAGGGGATGAAGATTCCGGGGCAAAAGCTGCCAGCATACCCGCGGCGATGAGCTACCTGCACTCGATGGTCTCCAGGGAGGACCGGGCTCCTCTCTCAGCCAGCGAGCTGCAGAAATTCTTCGGCCTGAAATGGCGCAGGGAGATCCTGCAGAGGCACAATCCCCTGCTGGCAGCTGAATTCCCCGTCCCGCCCGCGGGCCTCATCGTCGGGGTGCAGTCTATCCTTGAGCGCCGGGTAATGCTCGGCCAGGTGCTCACGGTCATCACCCTCAGCCCTGACAGTGGCCGGGAGATCTCGGAACGTTTCCTGGTTACCGGGGCGATCAACAGCGGTGACTTCCAGCTCGACTCAGGCACCCTCTTTGCCGATGTGCAGAAGGTGCGAAACCTGCTCAACAGGGACCTGGGGAAACTCCAGAGCCCCTACCGCTACCAGGGGATTCGAATTGCACTCGACGAGGAACTGGTCGATGTCACCAGCCCGGCGGCGCTGGAGAAGGCCAGGGACCAGGTCGAGCTCGCCCTGATCGGTTCCAGGCTACCGCTGGTGGTGGAAACCTGGCGGAGCATCCGGGCCAACCTGCTCAAGGCTGTCAGCATCGAGAAGTTGCTGGTCTATTTCATCGTGCTGATCCTGATCGTCTTCACCGGATCGATGATCCTGCTGATGCTCATCCTCACCGTTATCGAGAAGACGAGGGATATAGGGGTCCTGATGTCCCTCGGTGCGACCTCCAGGGGCGTGACCTCTATCTTCATGTTCAATGGCCTGCTGATCTCGATGCTCGGCACCATCTGCGGCCTCGCACTGGGATATGTCTTCAGCTCAAACATCAACTGGATCCACGACCAGATCTACACCCTGACCGGGGTGCAGCTCTTTCCTGCCGAGATCTACAAGATGGACCGGATACCTGTTCATTTTTACCCGATTGACATCCTCTGGTGCACCCTCCCGCCGGTACTGGTCGGCCTGCTGGCAAGCTTTATCCCCGCCACCTGGGCTCCGAGGCGCGACCCGATAGGTTCACTCCAATATGAGTAATTCCAAGGATTATCCGCCTGCCCCTGCTGCAGGCTTGACAAGTACAGGCCCTGAGGTTGCTATCTGAGCATGTCAGCATCATCGAGCTCGAAAGAAGCCCCAAAAACCGGATCCGAAGGCCCCGATGTAGACACAGCAACCCTGTACTCGGTGCGTGATCTTCACAAGGAATACCGCATGCAGGGTGTGACGGTTCCCGTGCTGCGAGGTTGCAACCTCGAGGTCAAACGCGGGGAGATCCTGTCGATCATCGGTATGTCCGGGGTCGGCAAGACGACCCTGCTGAACATCATGGGGCTTCTTGACCGCCCCAGCAGCGGCCAGCTGCTCTACAATGGCCGTGACGAGGCCCTCCAGGGCAAGGACCTCGCAGAGCTGAAGCTCTCAGAGAAATGCAATATACGGAACCGCCATTTCGGCTTTGTCTTCCAGTTTTACCACCTTCTTCCCGACCTCGACGTACTGGAGAACGTGCTCCTGCCGGCAATGATCTCATTGAGCTATGGAGAATACCGCCGCAAGAGCCAGGAGCTGAAGGAGAGAGCCCGCGAACTGCTCTCCCGTGTCGGCGTCATCGACCGGGCTGAATTCCCACCCTCCCGCCTCTCCGGGGGTGAACGCCAGAGAGTAGCCATCGCCAGGGCGCTGATGAACGACCCGGAGCTTGTTTTCTGTGATGAGCCCACCGGCAACCTCGACACCTCCACCGGCGACCTCATCCACGACCTGATCCTCGAGCTCAACCGGGAGCTCGGAACCGGCTTCATCCTCGTCACCCACGACCAGGGCCTCGCCAGCCTCGCCACCAGGATCCTCACCATGCGAGATGGCCGCTTCGAGGACGAACAAACACCCGCCTAGCGGCCGATAAGGAAGCATTTATTGCCCGGGTAGCGGGCCGGGATCTTTTGCACCTGTGGTGACTTGGGGTATACTCATCGCTTCCAGATCATTTAAACAGAGCGATCCAGGTGGCGTCTCTTCTCCAAGGGGCAGGCAGCCACCCCCCCCGATATCCAGGTAGTGTTATGACAATCCTTCGAGTCAAGTCCGGCTCCGAAAAGGGCAAGACCTACGAAATCAGCGGTGACAAGATGGTCATCGGCCGTGAGGACAACTGCGAGATCCAGGTCCCGGACCAGGGAATCTCCAGGAAGCATTCGGAGATCTTTCGTATCGGAGAGATGTTCTTCATCCGGGACCTCGAGAGCCGCAACCATACCTACGTGAATGAAAAAGAGATCGACGAGGAGCTCCTGCGCATCGGCGACCGGATCCAGATCGGCAATACAACCCTCGTCTTCGAGGACTACAGGTCCCAGATGCGTGATTCCAGCCGGATCATTTCGCGGGCTCCTGCAGAAGAGGAAGGGACCGCCTTTGATCCCACCTCTACAATCTCGCTGAAGCTGCCGGAGTACTACACCACCCAGCCCGAAAAGCAGGCAGATGAAACCAGCGCGGAACGTTACCTCAACGTGCTGCTGCAGATCTCGCACGTAATTGCTGAAAAGGGCAATCTCTCCGCCATGTTCAACAAGGTGAGCGAGATCCTCGGCGGCAGCCTGGGAGCCGACCATCTCTACATCCTCGGAATTCATCCGCGCTCAGATTCTGAAGAGGCCGACAGCCTCGACCAGCTCGACATCCTCGGCCGCTTCGACAAGGTGGAAGATCCGGACCAGGCTGCAGGGGTTTCCCGCGGCATCGTCTCCCAATGCCTTGAGCAGAAACACTCCATCCTCACCTCCGACGCCTCCCTGGATCTCAATTTCAATGCCATGGCCAGTGTCGTACTGAACCAGATTCGCTCGGTCATCTGCGCCCCGATCACCATCCTTGGGAAGAACCTGGGAGTTCTCTATATCTATTCCGGCAAGCCGGAAGCCTTCCAGTCAGAAGATCTCGAGCTCGCCTCCGCCGTGGGAATCCAGCTGGGCTCCACCCTGGAATTGCTCAAACAGATGGATCAACAGGACCGCTTCTTCCGCAGCTCGATCAAGACCCTCGTGGCTGCCGCGGAGATGCGGACCCCGGCCCCCAGGGGTGCCTGTGAACGTATCGCCTCCTACTCCCTGGCGATTGCCCGGGAGCTGGGCTGGGATGCCGCAAAGGCCCGCAATGCCTGGCTGGCGGCCATGCTCCACGAGATCGGCTCCATTCCCATGTCGGACCAGGAGCTCGAAAACCAGGTTCTCAACGATCCCAAGCGTAACCACTACGCCCGGGAGATCCTCAGCGACATTCCCCGCCTGGAGGAGATCCTGCCGGCCATCGAACAACAGAATGAAAGGTGGAACGGGAGTGGGTCGCCTGAGGGACTCGAGGGAGACTCCATCACCCCCCTGGCCAGGATCCTGGGGATTGCCAAGGAGCTCGATAAGCAGCTCTATGGCCAGGAGCTCGGGGAGGAGCCCCTGTCGCTGAAATCATCCCTCCTTCAGCTGCGGGACATGGCCGACAAACAATTTGACGCTGAGACCGTCAACGCACTGCTGATCGCCTACAGAAACGGCCGGCTCTTCGACACGACTGAAGATTCCTTCAAGAACCCGGGTTCCTGATCACGGAGCTTCAGCCGGGGAGCCTGGAAGAAGCCAGGGCGGACCGGGCGGCCACGCCTCTGCTCCTCATCACTGCGAGATCGCCACCAGGTCGCCCTGGATCCGGTCCTTGAGGTTGGCAATTTTCTGCAGGCCGGAGCCATAGCGGCTCCTGAGGTCGGGATCCTTGTTGAGCTCGCTCTCGAGGCTGCTCAATTCAGAGATGAGCGCCCTGAAGCATTTCGCGCCCCACTCTCTTTCATTCATCCGCTGGACACCGCTGGAGACCTGCGAGCGCCGCATGAACTCCTTGCCGGTCTCGGTGTAGACCTTTCCAACGTAATCCAGCTTGAGCTGGATGTACTCACCATCGGGGCGGGGGCGAACATTCTTGCTGTCCTCCTGCAGCTGGCGCACGCTCGGAGCCTCTGCTGCACCACCGAAGCTGGAAAACATGAATTTAGCCAGGAAAGGAATAGCGATAGCGATGACGATCCCCGCTACCAGATCGACCGGGTCGAATTCGCCACGTAATCTCCGTCGGCCTGTAATTTTCATGCTGAGAACTTTCTTCAGAAACCCTTGGATTTGTTGAGGTCGTAGAGAATCTTGCTGACCTCGCTTCGTGTCCTCGAATACCCCTTGAAACCCTCCTTGAGGTACCCGTCCGCGTCCTGGTAAGGCTTCATTTCATCATTCCATTCTACCAGCCAATCCTGCATTCGGTCCGATAGCCTCTCAGCGCTTGCTTCACCCTGGTCACTGTCCTCAATAAGCAGCTTGCGAACTCTCCTCCACTCGCTCTGGAAGGATTTCAACTTGCCCTCCAGCTGCTTGATCCTGGTGTTCGGGTCATTAACAACCACCTCTGGCTCGCTCCTGAAGAAGGACGACCCGAAGGCGAGCAAAACGATAATCACCACGCAGGGAATCACTATTGCTGCAACTGCTGCTGTGGGCACCCCCGCCTTGCGTGGAGGAGGAGCACGGTAATTAGATGAGCCCTGGCGGCCCTCCATAGGCCTCTTGCGAGGAGACGGCGGCCGCTTCGAGTCACCGGTCCGGGACTTGAACCCACCTTTTTTCGATTTGAAAGATTTCTTCTTTTCCACCATCTGGCAAACCAATCTGCAGGAGCCCGGTCAATGCGGCCCCGGTTAAGGGAGCCAGGGAAACGGGCTGTTAAATTCCATTCCTTCTGAGAGTCGATCCAAACATCATGTTAGCACGCAGGAAGAAGCCTACAAAGCACGGAATGAAAACGCCCCGCGCAGACCTGCTCTCTCCCTGAAACAGCCCCAAGAAAACCCTAATCTGTCCCCTGCTGGAAGCCTAGAGCGGGGTTTCGTCGCCAAGCTCCTGGCGCAGGAGATTGACGAACTGGCCGAATTCCTCTTCGTTGCGTGGGTCGAGGCGAACGAGATTTTCGTGCGCATTCAGAACGACCCGCTGTCGTTCATCGTGGCTGACCGCCCTTGACTCCAGGCGCTGGAGCTCGATCGAGGGGAGCTCGACAGGGGAATCACAGAGGTGGACCATCCGGTCAATACCAACCTCGCTGAGAATCCGGCTGTGATCCTCAAGAGTATTTACAAGCACCACGAGCTTTGCCTCTCGCGAAATGCCGAGGAGGATGCCCATAAAGGTACTGTCAAAACCATCGCACTGCGACAGGTCGAAAATGAACTTGCGCTCCTCCTTGCGCTCCAGGTTCATGATGAACTGCTGGAACCCGATGCTGTTGTTCATCGTGCCGAGACCGACAACCCGGGAAAATACGATGTCGTCGCTGGCAGCAACCAGAAAGTAACCCTGGCCGGGTTTCGAGGAAGGGGAGGACAAAGTCATCGAGAAAGCAACCTGCGTTTAGGTATCACAGTCGGCAGGTGAAAAAAGGCGCCCGGGAAACGACAGGTCTCCTGGATCACCATATACACTCAACAGCCAGTGGCCGAATGGCCGAGGCTCGGGAGAGGACTCATTCCCGGCAGCGGAATTTTCTGCCGGGGGGAAAGCCATCAGCTATAGCTATTGTGTAGCATGGAAACGGAAGGGTCAAACGATTGCATTCTGGATGCAATAATTCAACCGGCAGGATCAGAGCTCCTCAAGAAGCTTCCTGGCTGCACCGTCAATGCGCTCGGAGGTCTCGTACTCTCCGGCCTCGATCAGGCGCTTGATCTCCTCCACCTTCTCCATACGAACCGCCGGCACCTGCGAAAGTTTCTCGAGCAGCTGTGCCTGCTCTGAAATCTGCACCTGGTCGGCTACCTTATCCGAGGAAGCGGGCTTGTCAGCACCCTGTGCCTCGGCAGGCTTCAGCTCCGGTCTTTCAGGACCGGATATACCACTGGGACCATGAATTTCCATTTGTCCCCTCCTCATCAGTCAAAGTAACTAAACAAAACTCCTGCGAACAGGCAGAGAACATCCCTCTGGATCTGATTGAATTTCACCTGATTGTAATCAGAGGAATGAATCTTACTTCTCTCTTCTTATCGGCAAGGGTCGCTAAAACCTTTGATAAAATCAGGCTTTTTAGCGATTGGGCAGGTCCCAGGGGCTCCGGTTCAGTCGAAACCCGCCTAGCGTGAGCAAAATATCCTGCCGTGAAACAATGAGGCAAACCCTTACTTAAAAAAGGTTTATATAATTTCAGACCTTCCCCCCCACCGTGTAAAAACCGACCATCCCAGGCTGCCTTGAAACCCAAAAAATAAATAAAAAACGGCGGTAATCCGGCTGGATTACCGCCGTTTGACTGAGTTTCTGTCCTGCTCAGGGCATCTGGATAATCACCTCGTGATGCTCGCCGCTGACGGCCTCCACCTGGACCTCAGCACTGACCGGGCGAGCATAATCGTTCCCCTTGGGGTTGGTTGCCGGATCGTAAGGCTGGGCCTTACCGAACTTGTGAGCCTTAACGGTATAGACCCCCGGAGTCACACCGAGAAATTCAAACCCGCCCTCCGGGCCGGTCTTGGTGGTTCCCCCACTGGAGGTCGTCGACTTGTCTGCTCCGATGAGGTAGACGGCAATCTTCTTGATCGGCTGGCGGCGTGAATCCACCACCACCCCGGAAATGCTCGAGGCGGCTGCCAGCTCAATCTCCAGGCCCTGGCTCTTACCGGAAACCCGCGGGTCAATACCGCTGACCCGCCTTTTTCCGAAATCAGAATGGCTGACCTCCAGCACGAGAACCTGGTCCTTGAGGCCGGTGAAGAAGAACTCCCCGGCGGCGTTGGTGGTTACGATAGAGGTCGCCTTGCCCGGCTGGAATGCCCGGGCGCCCTGTGCCACGCGAACCCTGGCCCCGGCGATCGGCTCATTCGTCTGCGCTGCAATCACGATTCCGTTCACAGCACCGCCTTCACTGAGCTGGATGTCACCAACGTCGATGACCTCTCCGGCTTCAACCCGGAGGTCGGTCAGGGTGACGGCTGCGTATTTGAGCGAACGAATCGAGAGAGAGTAGATGCCATCATCGACTCCCTTGTATTCAAAACGCCCATCGGCGGGATTAAAATTGCGTGCGCGCAGGCGGACTCCACTTCTTGCCTGCCCCTTGTTGGCCTGGGCCTTTACCGAGAATGACTTTGCCGCTTGACCTGCCGGATCAAGAACGCGCCCGACGATGACCGCCAGGGGCTTCAGCTCCACACTCAGGTCCGTGGTGCCGACCTTGACCCTCTCGTCAAGATAGGTTCCGTAGTCCTTGTTATTGACTTCAAGCTCAACAAAGTCCTCGGCGATAATACTGGTGAACTCGAAAGCACCCTGGCTGTTGCTGACCACCCGGTGCTCCTTGAGGCCGGCCCCGAGGTCACGAACAATCACCTCGGCACCCTGGATCGGCTGGCCCTCTCCGTTCACAACAACCCCTGCCAGCTTACCCCCCTGCTCCAGGACGATTCGAATCCCCGTGTTGCGCTGTCCTTCGCGAACCTCCACCGCCGGCGTCTGGCTGTCAACGTACCCGGCGGACTTGGCGATCAGGTCAAACTTGCCGGCCTCGAGCCCACGCACCAGGAACTTTCCTCCATCAGAGGTCTGCACGCTGGTTCCGGGAATGAGGTCGGTTCCACCCTCCGGGCGGGCCTCGACCCATACGCCGTTGACCGGCTGGCCTTCACTGCTGACGACCACTCCCTCGACCTCCCCGCCAAGCTGGACGACGATCTTACCCGCATCCACCTGCTGCCCGGCAGCGAGAACCAGCTTGTCAGAGTAGCTCTCGAGAAAGCCGGTCAACTTGACGCGAACCTGGAGGTCTTCTCCTGACTCCACGTTGCCGATCATGAAGGAGCCTTCGCGGTCGGTTGTTCCATTGCCGAGAACCCTGAGCGTCGCCTTGGAGTCGGCTGAGGGGCGAACCTCGATATGGGCGCCGGGCATCGGATCTCCAGCGGTATTCACCACGGCACCAATGACAGCACCGGTCTGGTGCAGCTCGAAGATCTGCTCAAATTCCTGGCCCTTGCGAATCGAGACCTGTTTTTTCTGGCGCGCATAGCCATCTGCCCTGACATAAACATTTACAGGGCGGCGGCCGCTGTTAAGCCCACCTATCACGTAGGCACCTTTATCGTCTGTAACAGCCTCTTTGCGCAGGTTCGCAATATCACTGGCCGAAACCATGGCCCCGACAATCGCATTACCCGACTGGCTGTCGAGAACGTAGCCGGCAAGGCGGCCACCGAAACCCAGGCGCAGGTTCACCGGCTCCTCGGAGGGCTGTACGTCCTTGCGCTGAAGAGATTCGTAGTCTTTGTGCGAGACCATCAGCATAAACTCACCGCCAATGAGGGTGTCAAAGCTGAAGAAACCATCCGCATCGGTAAACTGGTCGTTTTGCTCGAAATTGATCCTGATCTGGTCACGCGGCTGGACGTGAACTCCAACCGGGTTGGCCCTCACCCGTGCTCCTGCAACAGGCTCATCTTCAGGACCCCTGACGAATCCGGAGATAACATTGCCGGCCTTGAGCACAAAGGTTTTTGAAGGATTCGCTCCAGGCTTGATCCTCAGCCGGAGCTCCCGGTGCTCCTGGAACTTCGGGGCCGTGACAAGAAAGTTGTAGAGACCGGCACCCAGGCTCTCGAGCTTGAAGTTCCCGGCTGCCACGGTTTCCTTCTCCTCGACCGGTGGCCTGTTCTTGACCATGATGACCTCAAAGAGTCCCGCATCTTCGGGCTCAACATAGGCCATCACCTTGGCACCGGCAATCGGGGCGCCATCCTCATTCTGGACGACGCCTTCGAAGACCCCTCCCTTATCAAGAACGAGCCTCAGATCCTTTCTCGGAGCCCTGACCTCGCTGCTGTTTCCGGGGGAGAAGGTTGCGGCAACCGCCCGGATCGAATACCAGAAGGTTTCCAGTCCATCGAGCTGGAACTTTCCATCAGCGCCTGTGACCGTCTCGGAATGAACCTCTTCGTTCAACTTCTCGAGGTCAACCATACGCCGGAGAAGTCCTTCAAGATCCTCATCCGGTGAAGCCAGCTCCTTGAAAGCGAAAACTCGCGCACCGGCGATGGGCTTGCCTCCCCGGTCGACCACGATTCCACTGATCGAGGTTCCGCGGTCGAGCTTGAAGACCAGGCTCTGCTGCTCCTGGTCTTTCACCAATACGACCTGCATGGTCTCACCGGTATAACCGGCACACTGTGCCATGACCTCGTAGGGCCCGGGCTCAAGAGAAAAGGTAGCGCTCCCAGGCCCGCTTTTAAACCCGGCCTGGTTCCGAATGTCGATCTCTGTACCGATGCGCTCTGTCTCACTTCTTTTGAATACGCGTATCCGGGCATTTCTCAGGACCCTGTCACGAGACTTATCCCGCACCTCTGCACTGAGAAGGACACTTCCCCGTTCAATCTTTTCCCCGGGCTGAACCTTGCGGAAGCCAACTGCTTCAGCACCCGAATCGGTACCCGCTGGCTTTTCTTCACCCTCGGTGTAGCTGATTCCACTGCCGGGATCATCCGGGCCTGGGTCGGTATCAGAGGTCAAAAAGATCCCCGCCCCGATGATAGCTCCGAAAATAAGTACGCTGACAAGAGCAGCAATTTTTACGCTGGTATTCATCTTATCTCACTCTCACATGGGGCGACCCTCACGGGTAGCGCCCACACAACCTTTTGATCAATAGAACTCCGACACTCAGGTTAACCACCTGCCTCCAGGCTTCCCTGGTTCTCTAACCCTGCATTTTAGCAGGCATTCCGAAGGACTTCCGTGCCACAAACGGGCCCTCAATGTTCCGAAAAACATCAAAACGGACCTTTCTCCGGACACTGGGTAAGTAGCAAGCCTCGTACCAGCAAGGATGATAAATATAAATCTCTTAATTAAAACGACTTAGGGAAACACCCTGCGTCCTTCTGAGGTGTATTTCTGTATCAGATGAATACACCTTGTGTGAATTTGTAAAGATGGGCTCTTTACTGTCCACACCCGGGCCCCTGCATGGGAGGCCCCTGCATGGGCAGGGCCCCATCGGGAAAATCAGGAAGTTGCCTGTTTCAGGATCTCTTTTGCCTCACTATTGCCGCCGTCGATGGCAAGCACCTTGCGGGCAAAGGTCTCGGCTTCCTTTTTATTTCCCAGCTCGAGATAGGCCCTGGCAAGAGCCAGGTAAGCAGTCCTGGGGTTGGTCTCCGGATAGCCCAGCAGAAGCTTATATTCACGAATAATGGTCTCGTTAGCACCGCACTGGGTTGCAGCGCGGGCCAGCTCCTTATGCAGCTTCAGGTCGAATGGATTGATGAAGATGACCTCGTTGAGAACCTTCACCGCCTTTGCCATCGACTCCTTGCCACCGGCGGCCAGGTAAGCTTTGCCGAGCTCGAGCCGGGAGCGAAGATCCTCGGGAGAGACCTGGCGCCACTGTTCGAGGCGCTCAATCATCTTCTCCTCATCTCCGCTCTCCCTGTAATGAGCCACCAGCCGAGAGTAGAGGTTGACCCGTCGTCCCTGCAGGGCCCCGGCCCGCGGCGAGATGGCCCGCGCGCGCTCCAGGAACTCGATGGCTTTTTCCTTCTCACCGTTTTTCAAGGCAATATTGCCCAGCGCCTCGTTGACCCTGAAGCCAAAACGCGTCTTGGCCTCCAGCGCCTTGAGGAGGTCCTTTTCGGCTGCGGCAGTTTTCCGTCCCCGCAGCTTCTGCAGGCCGAGGATCGCATGGGCATCGGCATTGCCGGGATCAAGCTTCAGGACCTTGGCGATGGTAATCGGCACATCGACCTCGACCCCGCCGCAGTAATAGGCCCAGGCCAGCCTGAGAAGCTTCTTGATATCCCCGGGATTCTCCTCGAGATCGATCTCCAGCCCGAGGGCAACCTTTTCATCCACCACCATGGGGACGAGCCCGTTGGACTCAACCCATTCATCGAGGTACTTGAAGAAGCCCTTGTCGAACTCCTCGAGTTCCAGGTCGAACACCTCCTTGAAGATCTTCCGGGTCGACTTGTTCTCCTTGTAGCCTTTGAGGACATCGAGAATCTTCTCGAATCCCCAGCGCTCGGTGATATAGCGAACCACCATGCAGCCCTGGTAGTAGGACATCAGGACCTGCATGGGATACTTGGGCTTGGAGAAACCGAAGTCCAGCTCCGCAAGGGTCAGGAGGCGTCCGGAGGCATAGGCACTGCCGAGCTCCACCTCGAAACGGCGCTCCCAGAGAGGCCGGTCGCGCCCCTCTTCAAACACGCTCAAGCCCTCGGTCAGCCATCTCGGCACCCGGTGGTGCGTTGCATGCAGGGTGATCACATGGGCGAATTCATGCCAGGCGACCACTCCCCAGTTCTGTGGCAGCGCCTTGGGTGTCGTCAGGGCCACAACCTTGCCGAAGCAGGCTCCGGTGGCGGGAAAACCTCCGAGCCCGACAATCTTGGCCGAAAACCAGTTATGGTCAGAGAACACCTCGATGTAGACCGGCGGCTCGAGCTCGACACGGTAGTGCTTCTGCAGCTTCTCATAGGCCTCCTCGAGCAGGGGAACGAGATAGGTCTTCAGGATCTCGTAATCAGCCTTGGGGAACTTGAGGACAAAATTTTCCGTCTTCAGTTCGCGATGCCCCTTATCCATATGACGCAGAAGCTTGCGCGTATTCAACACATAGGGGTTGAACGGATCCTTGTCGCGCGACTTCTGGAGATAGAAGCGCGCCTTCTCCTCCTGCCCCCCTATTCGCAGCAGGTTGATCCCGAGGGTATGAAAGGCCGGCCAGTAGTCCGGGTTCACAGCCAGAGCCTTCTCGCTCATCCGGGCTGCATCCCTGTAGCGGAACCGTTTCTCAATCGCCTGGGAGATCGTGTGGTAAAACTCAGCGCACTCACTGTTCACCGCCAGGGCCGCCGCCTCCTGCTTGCTGAAAGAGTCCTCATCGTTATTGAGATAGGCGCAGGCCGCCAGCAAGCCCCTGTTCCTGAGATTGGCGGGGTTGATCGCCAGGCTCTTTTCAAAGCTCTTGCGGGCCCGGGACACATTGCCATCGGTCAGCCAGAGACCACCAAAGGCCGTGTGAGCCCCGGCATGGTCGGGATTGACCGCGAGGGCCTTCTTCAATTGCTTCTCAGCCAGGTCGTAGCGCACGGTTCCCACCTGGAAATCTTCAAGGTAGTTCTCCGCCATGGCGACCAGGGCGTCTGCGAAGAATGGGTTTTCCTCGAGCGCTTCCCTGAAAGTTTTACGGGCATCGGGGTAATTGAACTTGGCCTGGTAGATCCTTCCCCACTCCAGGAGCAGCGACTGGCACTTCGGATCCTGGTCCTCGGCCTGGGGAAACATGACCTTGTCCGCATCCTTGAAGCGATTGAGATGGATCAAGGAGAGCCCCATCTCCACAAAGGCATCGGCCGACAGCTCTTCAGCCTCTTTGAAGCTCAGCCCCTGGTAGACATCGATGACCCTGTTCCAGGTTTTCTCGGCCTCTTCTTTTTTCCCCCGCTGGCTCAGCACCTCTCCGAGACGGTTCAGCGCCGTGACGTTTTTACGATCGAGCTCGACAGCTTTTCTGAGAAGGGCCTCCGCCTCCTCCAGCCTGCCGGTCTGCAGGCGAATCCTGCCGGCCTCAGCCTGCAGCTCCGTCGATGATGGCCACTTCCCGGAACCCTGGAGAACCGCCAGGGCTTTTTCATAGCCGCCGGTAGCCACCCAGGCGCGGGCAAGGCCGAGCGCTGCTGCGCTGTCCTCCGGCTCCGTCTTCAGCCGGGCAGCAAATCCCTCCCTGGCTCCCTCGTAATCTCCCTGCCGCAGCAGGCTGGCTGCTTCTGCACCCGAGTCCGCCGGCTCATTCCCGGGGAGCTTGTCGTCCTGGGCAGAAAGGCCCGTAAACCCAAGCAGTAAAACCAGGGCCAGGGTGCCTGGATATTTAAAAACAGATCTACTGAGCATCTCTACCGGCCTTTTTCCAAGCTGCGGAATCACCCCGTCTGCTCCTCCCGGTGAGGACAACGGCTCCTGATTATAATGCGGGATCCCCCGCTTTCCCGCCACATTATGCCCTGCTGCCACGGCACCGGTCCACGGTCCTCCCCCCACAATGTGCTTGCCTTGAACTTTTTCCCTCCATTACCTTCTGTTCATGATTATTGCCGGTATCGATGAGGCGGGCTACGGCCCGATGCTGGGACCACTCGTTGTTTCAGTGAGCGTGTTCAGGGTTCCGGAGGGAACAGGCGCCAGCCTCTGGGAGGTGCTCTCACCCCTGGTGGTCCGCAAGCCCCTCGATGGCTGTATCGCAGTCAATGACTCGAAAAAGATCTACAAGCGCAAGAAGGGCCTGCAGAGCCTGGAAGAAGGATTGCTGCCCTTCCTGGCTGCAAAACACGGCAAAACACCTCGCGATCTCCGCGCCCTCCTCAACCAGGTGGCCCGCCGGGGCAAGGCCTCGCCCGACTCCTATCTCGATGATTACCCCTGGTACCGCGACCAGAACCTGAAGCTGCCGGCCGGCAGCTTCAGCGGACTCATCGACAAGCGCGGAAAGCAGCTCCTGGAGAAGATGGAAGAAGCCGGGGTCGAATTCCTCGGCCTGGCCGCGATCCCCCTGGAGGTAGCCGAATTCAACCAGGGAATTTCGCAGCTCGATAACAAGGCCAAGGTCAGCTTCAAGGCCGTCGGCAGCCTTCTGAAACGCATCTGGAAGCAGTTCCCCCAGGAGCAGGTTGATGTGATGATCGACCGCCAGGGAGGACGCACCAGGTACTCCCGTATCCTGTTCAAATCGATCTCCCCCCGCGGCATTCACATCGACGAGCAGGGGCCTGAAACCTCCTCCTACCGGCTCACCCGCCCCGGCAGCGGGAATAAGGACGGCAATGAGTTCCGGGTCAGCTTTGCAAAAGGCTCCGAGGAAAAAAACCTCTGTGTGGCGCTGGCCTCCATGCTTGCAAAATACCTCCGCGAGCTGCACATGTTCATCTTTAACCGCTACTGGGAGGGGCACCAGAAAGGCCTCAAGCCAACCGCAGGTTACGTACAGGATGCCCGGCGCTTCCTTGGAGAAACCGAGGAGCTGCGCCAGCAGCTGGAAACAGACCCGAAACTCCTGATCCGCTCCCGATGAGGCTATTGCAATATTCCCCCGATCCTGTTGAATGCAGTTGAAGACCGAAGCCGAAATCCATCGGGAAAACCGAATGAAGATCTCCTCAAGCCTGAAACTCGTCCTGATCCTGCTGACGGCTCTGTGCGCCGGCTGCGGAGGAGTTCAACCCAGGGAGGGGCTCTTACTTTTTCACGACCCCGGCCAGAAGATCCGCTCAGGGAAAGTCCTGCCGCCCCAG
The DNA here is from genome assembly GCA_964615885.1 of uncultured Planctomycetia bacterium. Taxonomy (GTDB): domain Bacteria; phylum Planctomycetota; class UBA8108; order UBA8108; family UBA8108; genus UBA8108. The sequence continues at coordinate 15,203 of CAZTRG010000058.1, forward strand.
ACCTTTATTTTTACTTCCGACCGGGCCGCGGGAGAGTCCTCACTCCAGGTCTCAGCTGGCATCAGGGGGAAATCCAGGAAGCCAAGCGCCCAGGGCGGAATCGAATCCAACGCCGCCTGGCGCCAGCGAACCCTGCGCCAGTTCAAGATCTCCGAGGCGATCCAGCCCAACAAGCTGACAACGGAGCTCTTCGGACACATGATCGACCAGCTCGACAAGGCAGGCCTTTTCCTCCTGCCGAGCCTGCCCGGGTCGAAACCTCCCAGTAACAGGGCCTTTGTGCTGGTCACCTACAAAGATGGAACGAGCACCGTCTACCCGAAGCCGGACAAGGCGACGATCGACAGGAAGTACCCACCGGAGCAGGCACGCACGCTCTACCGCGCCTGGTACAACACCAAGGTCGTAATGGTTCAGTTCGTTTCGGCCAACTGAGCCGGGAGCCCGGAACCCCCTACTCGGGGATCACCTCGTGGCTCTCCTCGACCTCCGATTCACCAGCGCTGAATTTCAGCTCAAGCTGGCTGCCGACGGAGTCCGCCGGCAGGAGGAAGGTCACCTTGTACTTGTAATCAAGAGGTGCAGATTCTTCGGCGTCCTTGGGAGGGCCAAGGGGGACGATCCTGTGGGCCAGCTCAGCTCCGGCAACCGATACGCTTCCGGATGGCTCACCGCTGTCGCTGGTGATCGTATAGGACTGGTTCAGCCCGGCAAGAATCTTGTCGGGAACGTTAATGCTCAATGCCATGGGAATAACCCCGGGTCTCTTCCTGCAAATAATGCCTGTTGAAAGATATCTGTTACTTCAATATTCAAGGATGGTCAAGAGACTTCAGGCAAACCCGGAAGCTTCTGCCAATCTCGATGGCTGCGGGAGCGTCCGCGGTTAGAATGCATCCATGCCAGAAACCGACTCCGCATGGTACCGCCAGCACTTTAACGAAGACTACAGGACCCTCTACGCCGCGCGTGATGACGCGGAGGCCGAGCTCCAGGTGGCCTTTGCGGAAGAACAATTGAAGATCCGCCCCCACGACAGGGTCCTCGACCTCTGCTGCGGCCACGGACGGCACCTCGAGGCCCTGGCGAGAAGAAACATCCGGGCTACGGGGGTTGATCTCTCCCTGCCCCTTTTGAAGGAAGCGCTCGTCCGCGGCAGCGGCCCGCTCCTGCGCGCCGATATGCGAAAGCTGCCCTTCGCCGGAGGCACCGAGGGGTTCTCCGTCCTGCTGAATTTCTTCACCAGCTTCGGCTATTTCCAGGAAGAAAACGATAACCTGGCCGTGATCGAGGAGATCGCCCGGATCCTGCGGCCCGGCGGGCGCTTTCTCCTCGACCTCATGAACCCCCACGGTGCAGAAAACCCTGACCCCAGCAGCCTGCGTGAAGAGGGCTCCTTCGAGATCGCCGAGAAGCGGTGGTTCTCAGCGGAAAACCACCGGGTGGAAAAACGAATCCGGCTGCTGGACAGGACAACCGGCCGCCAGAGCGAGTACATGGAGTCGGTGCGGGTTTACCCCGAGGAAGAGATCTGTTCCATCCTGGCGGGGCAGGCTCTAAAGGTTGAACAGGTCTTCGGGGACTTCGAAGGCAGCGCCCACTCCACCGACAGCCCCCGGCTGGTACTTTGCGGGGTGCGCTCATGAGCTCCACTGTCGATATCCAGGACCTGCCGCAGCAGTGGTTTGAGCGCTCCCAGTACCGTCCGCAGCTTACCGACCGGGAGGGCGACCGCTGGTTCCTGCTGGCGAGGCAGGAGCTGTCGCTGAAGACTATCGAGGCGGTTGAGTGCCGGCAACGAGCTGAGGCAGGACTTCCCGACCGGGAGGGACTGGCTGCCGCAGTGCAGAGCACCTACGATGACTGGGACCTGCCCTGCTCACCGCAGGCAGAGGCCGGAATCGAACGACTGGGGCAGGAGAAGACCCTCTGTGTCGTGACAGGACAACAGCCCGGCTTTCTCGGTGGTCCTCTCTATGTTCTCTACAAGGCTCTCAGCGCGATCGCCCTGGCGCGGTGGATTGAAGCGAGCTGTGGAAGCCCGTGTGTACCTGTCTTCTGGGTAGCGGGAGAGGATCATGATATCGACGAAGTGCGCAACGCGAGATTTCCCCTCGGTGGGGAGACAGCAACCTTCAGCCTTCCGCATGAGACAGGCCGTACCCCTCTGAGCAAGCTGCCCATCGATTCTCAATGCGAAAAAGTTCTCGCGGAATTCATTTCAGGCATTGGAGGCCGAAAGCACTCCGATACCGTGGAGCAGCTTGCCGGGCAATACCACGGCCGAAGCGTTGCCTCTGGTTTTGCCGCCCTGCTGGCGAAGCTGCTGGGAGACCACGGCCTCGTATTCATCGACCCAGAGAAGCTTCGACCTCTCGCCAGGCCTCTCCTGCGCCGCTGCATCGAGAATCCTTCCGAAATCATCAAGCAGATCGAGAGCAGTGCAGAGGAGCTCAAAGCTACCGGCCTGAAACCCTTTGTCTCCTCGAGATTTCCACTCTTCCTGCTGAGAAAGGGAAGCAGGGATCACCTGGCTCCATCGGAAAGCGGTCTCCGTGTCGATGGAGGCGGCCCGGCGCTCGACCAGGAGGAGCTTCTTGACCTGCTGGAGAAGAACCCGGAAAAATTCTCTGCCGGCGCCCTGCTGCGGCCCATCATCCAGGACTACCTGCTGCCGTCGGTGGCGACCATCGGCGGTCCCGCAGAGGTCGGGTACTACGCGCAGCTAGGGCAACTCAGCAGGTGGCTGGAAGTTCCAATGCCGCGCATCCTGCTGCGTTTCCAGGCAAGCATCCTGGAGGGAGAAGGCTCCAGGGCCTGGGGCGAACTGGACATCGATTCTGACCGGCTCGCTGCGGCACATTGCGCTGAAGACCTGGTCGATACAGGGGATGAGAGAGCTGAGCTCAAAGAGCTACGCAAGATCCACGAAAGACTTGAAGCCGTCGGCGGCAGCCTCGCGAAAGAAAACCCCGACTCCAGGAGCCTGGAAAAAGGGCTCCGGAAAGCCCAGGGCGCCCTTGGGCGGCTGGAGAACAGGATCCGCAAGCTCCAGGCGCGCAGCGACACGCCCACCTGGAAAAACGCAACCACACTCTGGCAACAGGTACTTCCCGAAGACACCCTGCAGGAGCGCTACTGGGGCTACCTTCACCTCATCGCCCAGCATGGAACAGGGTGGATCGATGAGCTGCTGGAGAACATCAGTGCAGATCCCTTCTCACTCTGCCATCGCCTCGTCCGCCTCAAACCCTGAGAAGCTTCGCCGCCCGGGCGCTTCGCCATGTTGAATTCGGCTGGCGTTGCTTTATGCTACGGTCTTGCGGGAACTGCGAGGAAACCCACGCTCCTGGAGCGCGATACCATGCCTGAAGACTCTGAACTGAACCAGCCTGCCCAATGCGACATCG
>CAZTRG010000059.1:0-4380 GCA_964615885.1 uncultured Planctomycetia bacterium
CTTTATTTCCCCCCTAACCGGTTTTTTTTTAAATAACTTTTGCCCGCCTTTTTGTGCCGGGGCGCCCTCGGGGGAAACAGGCCGGGCGAGAGCAAAGCCGGCCTGCGGCAGGTAGGGGAAATACCCCTCTATTGGGGACAGACGAGATCGTCCCCCTCGCAGCCGAGACCATCCGAATTCCTCGGATCGCTCCCGCACTCGGGGAACGGCGCCGCCGGCGCTGACCCACCGATGAAGAGGTGGTTGAGCAGCGCGACTGCATCCGTCAGTTGAAGCGCTCCGCTGTCATCCGCATCTGCGGCAGCCTTGCAAGATGGCTCGTCGGCACCCATGAACAGGAACTGGAGAAGCTTCACCGCGTCGGCGATATCGACACCTCCATCCTGGGTGACATCCCCGCGAACAAAGAGGGGATCTCGGGCCTCGCAGGCATCTCCGATGCCATCACCATCGGAATCGGCCTGGTCTCGATTCGGAACCTCGACGCAATTGTCAACATTGTCGAGGACTCCATCTCCATCGGTATCAAGACCAGGGACCTCACAGCAGACATCGACAGTGAGCTTCATATAGTCGATGCCGGTGTCGTCCTGGATCGCGATATCCAGATCGCCGTCCTGCATGATTCCGATGACGGAATCAACGTTCAGGGCGTCCATGGGCAGGTCGCTCAGGTGCAGGGTGAGCACAACGCTCTGGCCGGGGCCCCAGGGATAGGCATTTGGATCAGCCTGGTCGACAACATTGTTGATCCTCATGCTCCAGGCCCTCTGGCCACCCTGGTAGAAGCCGATCGTGTCGTTGTAGGACAGCGTCGAGGGTCCTGCCTTCAGGCCAATCTCGAGCCAGGCGTCCTTCACCCTGCAGTTCGGCTCCCAGCACCTGAAGGTGTGGCCGATCGGACGGTTTGTAGGAATCACGTCGGTCACCGAGAGGACGTTGCCGGTACTCATCTGCTGGAGCACCTCGCCCACGAGGGCAGAGGAAGGATCCAGCGGACCATCGACCGGGTCGCCAGGGCTGAAGTTGTCCTGGTCACCGACCATGCACTCGATCCTTACAGGTTCCACGCACCCCTCATTGTTACCGAAATCAAGCCCGGTGAAGCTAGAGGCCGAGGCTGCCCCCGAATACATCCCGACGGGATAGCCGGGCGCCGCCGGCTGCGTCTGGGTCCAGTTCGCCGGCACGATCTCGGAAACAAAGTACTTGCCGGGTTCGAGACAGTTGAAGCTGTACTGGCCCTGGCTGTTGGTCACCACGGAATCCGCGATGGCATTGCCCTGCAGCAGCTCCGAGCCGTTCAGCTCGATGGTCACTCCTGCAAGCGGTGCTTCACCCGGGTCCTGTACGCCATTGCCGTTCGCATCGTTGTACTTGATCCCGGAGATCGAAGCATCGCAACAGTACTCAACCCGAAGGCACGCACGCAGTACGGCGGTGTCATCCTGGATACGGAAATCAAGATCTCCATCAGCGAGGGCAGCAAGAATATTGCCCGACCCGTTGCCGCTGGGGAGATTCGAGAGGTCAAGAACGACACTGTCCTGGGCACCACCAACCCATGCCGGGGTGGTGAGGTCGTCGATGTCGGCACTCCAGACAGTCGTTGTACCTTCCATGAGGTAGATCCTGTCATTGATCGAGTAGCCGCCGTTGGAACGAAGTGCCAGGGTGAGGTACGCTCCCACGACCAGGCACCCTGGAGGATGCATGTTCGTGAAGGTGTGGCCGAAGTGGAGGTTCACACCGGGATCATCAATCTGGGTCGTATAGCCACTCGGAACACTTGCCAGGAGCGAAAGCAGCTCTTTGCCGGGGGAGGCATTGAGCTCACCGTAAATACAGTCGACCTTCTGGTCGGATTCGCATTCGCAATTGGAGTTGCCGAAGGCGACAAAGGTGACATTCTCCTCGTCGGGTTTTCCGCAGATCTCAACCTTCTGCAGAACAGTGGCTGGAGCTGTCTGCGTCCAACCAGGCTGCTGGACCTCCTCGACCGTATAGATCCCGGCCGGCAGATTCTGGATACAGAGCCTGCCCTCGCGGCCGGTCTGGTCGACATAGGAGACCGTATCGCCGTGAATGCGGAATTCCCAGCCGGCAAGGCCCGGCTCGCCGGGATCGCGAACACCGTTGCGGTTAAGATCCTCGTACTTGGTGATACAGATGGTACCCGGCAGGCACTCGCAACAGAGCGTGTAGCAGAAATCGAGGCTCATCACCCCGGTATCATCCTGGATATAGAGATCGATCTTGCCGTCCTGCAGCTGCGGCAGGATATTCACCGAACCACCCCCGGAAATGGGGAGGGCTGACAAGTCCAGGGACAGGGAATTAACTCCCTGGGAGGGGAAAAGGGCACTCAGCTGCCTTGACCAGACCGTGTTGCCAAGGGTCGGATCTACAAGATGGATCCAGTCATTGCTGCCCTGCCAATCGAGCTCCAGGTCGAGAGTCGCCGCAATCATCGTGCAGCTGCCAGGCACATTAACCTGGATGCTCTGGCCGAAAACATGGTTGACCGCAGCCGGCCCGAAATGGGTCTGCTGTTGGTGAGAATTGTTGCTGAGCTGGACATAGGAATTGATCAGCTCCTGCAGGTCATCGCTACTTACGGTCACCTCATCGCCGGTGCGCCGCCTGTAACAATCCTCGATGGCATTGTCGCAGGGAACATTACCGAAATTGAGGTTTCCCCGGATCGAATCCACATTCGTCAGGGTCTCCTCGTACTCGTTGTTGCCCGGCCCAACCTGGTACCAGCCCGGCTGCTGGACCTCGCTGAGGAGGTAGGTCCCGACCTGGTTCCCATCGAAAGAATAAAAGCCGCTGGCGTCCGTCGATACCGTGACAACGCTGCCGTTGGGCTGCTGGATATTGATGTCCCAATTATCGATCCCGGGCTCACCCGCATCCCACTGGCCGTTGGCGTTACGGTCTTCGTACTTGAAGCCACTCAGCCTTGGCGGGCAGCACCAGGTGAGCTTCAGCCGGATATAATCAACCGCCGTGTCATCCTGGATAGAGACCTCGAGATCCGTTCCGATCCCGGAGATGACATCGACCAGGCTGCCGTTAGAAGGCAGATTCGAAAGATCGAGGTTGATCACCGCGTTCGTACCATTGGACCAGGTGCCGTTATTGACGACATTCAGACCTGCAGACCACAGTGACGAACCACCGCTTCGAATATAGATCCTGTCATTGGTTACCGGGTTGCCGTTCAGGGCCCGCAACCGCATCTCGACCTGGGCACCGCTGAGATAGCAATTGTCACCCGGGCGCTCGATGCCGAATACATGGTTGAAGCATTGATCGATCCCCAGCTGGTCAAAGTCCCGGCCGCAGCTCGAGGTGGCAGACTGGCTCGCCGGCTCGGTGGCGCCGGCGAAATTATCGTCCGCGCCCCCCACCAGGATGACGGAGGATGAGGGGACAGGACAAGGCTCAGCCTGGCCGAAATTGAGGCCGCTGACCAGGCCGGAGCCAGGGTGCACCGTATGAACAACCGTCGCGGGAAAGGTGGAAACCGTTCCCCCGGGTTTCCTGCCAGCAAACCTGTCGTCTCCCCAGCTCTCCGCCTGCTCCGCGGACACGGCGTTCACGACAGCGCCCCTGAGGGGCTTCGCAACGCGGATGACGTAGGTCTCATCCGATGGTACTTCTGCAAAAAAATAATCTCCCTTCCCATCGGTAACCGTCCTGTCCAGCTCAAGGCCTAAGCTCTCGATAACCACCTCTACGCCCTCACGGCCGGGTTCGTCTGCCGCCCGGCTCCCGTTTCCGTCACGATCGAGAAATACCGTGCCGCGGAGCGTTGAGACCGGTATCCGGCCAGGCTCCGGCTCCGGTATTGGAATGTTGGGCACTTCCCCCACCGGGCCGGCCTGCACTCCAACCTCCCCGGCTCCCCTGGCGTCCTGGCCCCTGCCAGGCTGCGCCCAGAAAAGACAGAAAAAGGCGAGCAGGAAAAAAGCCCTCCCACTGGTACCCGCGATTGCAAAGCCCCTGACACCTCCGAAAAATTTGCTGGTCGTCATGATTTGCTCCCTTCTTTTTGGATTCACCGACCTGCGATTAACTTGCGGACCTTGTTGATCCGTCTGAAATAGCAGTGTGGTGAAATGGCCGGGGATAACCGGGAAACCGGTTTTCCCGGGGTTTTTTTCTGCCGGAACAGGAAGCCTGTGAACAAAAAAACGGCTGCCTGGCCTGGGGCCGGACAGCCGCATATTAAGATATTGATGCACCCCTGTGATGTTTCACAGGTCTTTACAATTTAAAGGCTTATGTGATCTCAACTGGTCTTTACCAGCTTCTTTGAGGACACCTTGAAGCCTCCACAATTGCGCAGAAACGAGATGAACTCCTCAAATC
>CAZTRG010000060.1:0-14891 GCA_964615885.1 uncultured Planctomycetia bacterium
CGCCCGTTCCGAAGAACCCGTCGATGGCCCCAAGTACAACTTCGTCTGCGCCGACTATGCCAAGGGCGAGGTCTGCCTCGTCACCGACAAGGGAGAGGTCAAGCGGGTCATCAAGACCCGGAACCCCAACGATGTCTGGTCGCTGCCCAATGGCGAGATCCTCTTTGCCTGGAGAATGGGCGTCAGCATCTACGATAAGGAAGGCAAGGCCGTCTTTGAGTGGAAGTCGTCTGAAAAGCGCGATGAGATCCACACCTGCCAGGCGCTCCCCAATGGCAACATCCTCATCGCCCAGAACGGCCCCGCCCGGCTCATCGAGGTCACCCGAAAGGGCAAGATCGTCAAGGAGATCAAGGTCAAGACAAAGAAGAACGACCTGCACATGCGCTTCCGGATGTGCCGCAAGCTCGACAACGGAAACTATCTGTGCATGGTCTCCTGCGATAACGAGATCCGGGAGCTCGATCCGGAAGGTAAGACCGTCCGGGTGATCAGGGATATCCCAGGGGTCCCCATGGCCAAGGCGCATGCCGTCATGCGGCTGCCCAACGGCAACACGCTCTTCTCAACCGGCGCAGGAGCCATGGCCGTCGAGGTCGACAAGAATGATAAGGTGGTCTGGAAGCTCGAGCGCAAGGACCTGCCGGGAATCAAGATGGGCTTCATGACCGGGCTCAATCGGCTGGCCAACGGCAACACGATCCTCAGCTTCTACCAGGGCAGCCACCACCTCCTCGAGGTCACACCTGCAAAGAAGCTCATCTGGAAATACCGCCTGCCCTCGCAGAGAACCGTGGTCAGCGTCCAGGTTCTCGACCAGGCAGGCGATGCCACCAGGGGCCAGGTCTTCAAGTAACTTCTAACCAGTCCAGGAAAACAGGAACCCACCATGCCGCATCCAAAACTCTGCCTTCTCGCAGCCCTTGTCACCATGAGCATCCTTAGCCTGGCCGGGAAAGTCTCGGCCCAGGCAACAGAGAAAAACCCGGCCGTCACACCTCAGCCCCGTATTGTCGAGTGGTGGTTCGCCCGGCATACCCAGAAAATCGCAGCGATGAGCAAGGGTGAGATCGACCTCCTGATGGTCGGCGACTCGATCACCAACAATTTTGACAGCATCGGAGCGCCGGTCTGGAAGAAGTACTTCGAGCCGCGAAAGGCGATCAACCTCGGCTTCGGCGGCGACCGGACCAACCACGTCCTCTGGCGCCTCGACCACCTGCCGAAATTGAAGAAGGCTCCCCGGGGGGCCGTCGTGCTGATCGGCACCAACAATATCTGCTGGGGCAGTGACAAGCCCAGGCAGGCGGCCGGTGGAGTGCAGGCCATCGCGCGTAAGCTCGGTGAGCTCTACCCCGAGATGAAGATCCTCGTGCTCGGAGTCTTTCCCAGGAGACGAAATCTCGACCACCCCCACCGCAAGCAGATCATCGAGCTGAACTCCTATCTCCCGGCACTCCTGAAGGACCTCAAGAATGTGAAGTTCCTCGACATCGGGCCGAAATTCCTCGACGAGAAGGGCTTCCTCTCCAAGGAGATGATGCCCGACACGACCCACCCGAGCGAAAAAGGGCACGAGATCTGGGCAAAGGCGATCGAGGCCGAGCTCGATAAGATGCTGGCTGAATGAGCCTAGCCTGCCGGCTGCCAGACCAGCAGCTCACCTTTACGTGAAACCGCTGCGTCACCGCTGTAGAGCTCGTAGGATCCTTCGCTCTCTTCGAAGGGGAGCGTGACTCCCAGCTCCCCGAGCTCCCTGGCGAAAACGCGCAGGAAGGTGGGATTGTAGCTGCAGTTGTAGGCGAAGGTCGGCAACAGCGGAATTGGTGTCAGCGAGATGATGGTGCCGCGGTTCATCCAGGCCCCGGTGCGGAGCTCAGCACCGCCGAGAATGATGGTGCCGCCCTTCATCTCAAGCCCGGTGAAGTCTTTCGCCATGCCCTTGACGATGATGGTACCCCGCTTCATCCGCATGCCGACCTCGAGGCCGGCTGAGCCCTCGACCACGACCGTCCCGGCAGTCATCCCGGTGAGGCTCCCGCGGTAGGCGGCTCCGATCTGCCCGCCGGCATTACCACCAATCCGGATGAGGCCTCCGGACATCTCCGCCCCGATCCAGTCCGAGGCGTTTCCGGAAACCTCGATCGTGCCGCCCTTCATGAAGGCCCCCAGGTGCATCCCTGCATTGCCGACGACCTTGAGATGGCCCCGGGTCATGCCCCGTCCGAGCCATTTGACCCTTCCCGCATCCCCGTGGATCTCAAGCTCTTCACTGGACTCTCCCTCTACCTCGAAGAGCTCCTCGAGGTGAAGCTGCCTCTTGCCGAGAAAGACCGGCAGGGCACGGATCTCATCATGCCCGAGGTCTGCCAGGATATCCGGCGACAGGGCCTCAGCCTCGATGGGAACCTCCGGCTGTTCTTTGAGGGTCAGGGTGATCATTTCTCAGCCACACTCACGGATATCCGCCCCCTCAAGCCGTTCCATCTCTACCGGGTAATTATCAAAGCTCATCGTGTAGTACTGCTCAAAGAGCGGCCGCAGGTATTCTTCGATGTTCTGGTCGTAGGTCGGGCGCACGATGCACTCACGTCCATCAACCATCTTGCGGATGTCACCTTCCTCGACAACCACCTCCCCACCTTTGAGAAGATAACGGGGATGGCTGAACATGTGCTCACGGTCGGAATTATCGTTAAAGAGGGCCACGTCTGCATCGGCCCCCACACCCAGGTGGCCCTTCTGCGGCATGCCGAGAGCCCGGGCCGGGCCGGCGGAGGTGATGATCGCGATCTCCGAGAGTGTGTACTCGCGGTCGATCCCGGGCAGGTGGATTCTCTCGAGCGCCTTATCAGGCAGCTTCTCGATACATTCACGCCGGAAGTCGGCGTTCATCAGGAGATGGATAATCTCCGGGTAGCGCCAGAAGCAGGCCCCGTTGGGATGGTCCGTGGTCAGGTAGATCTTCCACGGATCCTTGATCAGCAGGAGCAATTCGAGCCCCACCGCCCACTGGACGGCGTTGACCATGTTGGTCCCCTTGTAGGTGTAGGGAACGACGCCGCAGCCGGTCTCGTTCTCTACGTCCAGGTTACCCCACTTGCGGCCGGTCAGCTGGTAGAGCAGGTGCTGCCAGGGGCCATCGGCAGTGATGGTTACTGAATCGCCGAAGAGGATCGCTCCTGCATCAGCCGTCAGGTTGGGCTGCTCATTGAAAAACTCAGCAAGGCGCGCAGATTCAGAGCGCAGGTTGTCCCAGTCATCGCCGCCGTAGGCGTGGAACTGCAGATGCGCCATGTGCGCGCGGTGCCCATCGAGCAGCTTCATGGTCTCGATCGTGGTGTCGATGTTCCCCGGCGCGCCAAGGTTGTTGCAGTGAAGGTGCAGCGGGTGCGGCAGGCCCAGCTCATCGACCATCGCCGCCATACTCGAGATGATCTTTGCGGGTGTAACCTTGCTGTAGCCCTTGACCGGCTCTGAAAGGATCTTGGCGTCTTTTCCCCATTTCCAGGCGGTTACCCCGCCCGGGTTGACGGCCTTGACCCCATAGCCCTTCGCCGCCCAGAGGTGCCAGGCCAGCAGATGCTTCGCCCGCTCTGTTTCCCCCTCTTCGAGGAGATCCAGGATCAGCTCATTGTTCGCCATGAGAACGCAGCAGGACTTGTCGACCAGCGGCGTATCTCGAAGCTCTTCGTGCGTATGCCGGGCGGAGAGAACAGGAACTGCAGCCTCGTTGACCGTGGTATAGCCCAGGCCGGCGTAGAGATAGCCCGTGGCAAAGGTGCTGGGCGTAGTTCCACCAACCCCCGCCCGAAGCTCAGGTGAGTGCGTAAACTTGGCGGCATCCCGATGATTCTCCGGGGTCATCGCACGGGCAAAGTTGAGCGCCCCACCGGCTACGTGCGTGTGAACATCGACGCCACCGGGGAAAACAACCAGGCCCGAGGCATCAATCGTGCGGATGCCCTCGCCCTCCACCTCATCGACGATCCGTCCGTCGGCGACGCAGATATCCCTGATCTCACCGTCAACTCCATTGGCCGGATCAAATACCCTGCCACCCTTTATGCGCAACATGGGTTCCGCAGGCTCCTGAACGCTGTTTTTCGAAGGCACCTCTTCATGCGCAGGGCACCTCCCTGTAGGAAGCCGGCGCCCAGGCCGGCTTCTCCTTGACCTTTTCGAGGATGCGGTGAATCACCTCCTCGTCAGTCGGGTAGGGAGAATCGAGGATCGGCTTGAGCGGCAGCGGAATCTCGTCCATACGATAAACCGTGCCAGGCGCGCTCACACCTGTAGTGGCCGTGGTGATGTGAACCCGGGCCAGGTGGCTGGTGTGAGTCACCTTGGGATCCAGCACGATGGTCGGGGTTCTTGCCAGGTGATCGATGGCCGGCTGCGGCATCGTTGCACCGGGATCGGCGCCCAGGATCAGGGTCGCGTCGTTGTCTCCCCTTACCAGCACATCAATTGTCGAGAACTCACCCGGGTTGAAACGGGGATAACCACGCGACAGGCTCACTCCGAATGGGAACCCGGTTGTCCAGCGCATGACCACATCAGCCCCGGTGACGTTGCCGTGTCCACGCATCGGCATCGAGACAAACTTGGTGTAGGCGTTCAGCTCCGCAACGAGTGCAAGAACCGCCGCCGAGTTCATGTGCTTGCCTCGTGTCATCGACAGCCCCATGCCGAAAAAGAGCACTCCGAAGCGGGCATTCTTCATCCGGTCGACGAAATCCTGCAGCTGCTCGAGCGTCAATCCTGTCTCCGCCACACGGGCTGCGTCAACCGGCTGGTTCTTGACCAGGGCGCGCAGCGTGGTGACGACCTCGAAGTCCTTGCCCGGCTTTACCTGCAGGAGAATGTCGGCATGCCTGGCGCTAGGGGTTTCCCTGACATCGACGAGGACCATGGTCCGGCCCTTGCGCCCCTCGGGCACGTGCTTGCCCTTGGGAATCAGGGTGTACCTGGAGAAATGCAGGGGATGGCAGTCAGCCGGATTGCCACCCCAGTAGATGATGAAATCTGCCCTGTTCTTCACCTCACCCAGGGTGCACGTGACTTTACCACCCAACTGGGCGGCTACTTCGGTCGGACCGTGTCACAAGGAGGTGTGGCTGTCGACCACGCCTCCAACCCATTCGGCCAGGGCCACCGCGTTGCGCTGCGCCTCGCAGGTGATATTGCTGAGACCGTAGACCAGCGGCATGTTCGCCTGGTAGAGATACTCGGCCGCCACCTCCACAGCATCGTCAAGCGTGGCAGGCTTTCCATCGATCAGGGCATCCGGGTAGCAATGCTCCGCCGTGTGATTCTTGAACCAGGCCTCCCCGAGTCCGCAGGCACGCTTGGTCTTGACGATTCGATCGCCCTCGGCCTGCAGGCCGATGTGGTCACACACACAGCCGCAAAAAGTACAGGTGGCGTTCTCAACCGTTTTCTGGGTCATGGCTTCTTAACTTGATATCGCTCTTGGAGTTCGCGCCCGAACCGGACGGCAGGATGAAGCTTCAGCCAAGCGCCCGGCCGCGAAAGCTGCCACGGATCCGTCTCGGCATGTAGCGTCCGGTTTCGGGATCGATGAGCTCCCAGGCCTCGAGGTCTTCGGCCGCAGGGCCCTCCTCAAGATTCTCGGGAAACTGGGCTGCTATCGCCTGGTCTGTCTCCAGGCCTGGTTTTGTTTCATCCATGGCTTGTTCTTCGCTCTCGCGGTTGACGGGTTCCTTCAAGATTCTGTCTCCGTTTCAGTGCCGCCCTCTCCAGCGGCCAGGGGCTCGATCTCGACCTCCCAGCCCTTGGAGGTGGGCATCCCGGTGCCATCGGTGCTCTGCCCCATGAGCTTACAGGTCGGCGGGCCATAGGCAATAAATACCATACCGGGCGGGACCTTGCCTTCCTTACCACCGTGTTCCTGGCAGACGAAGGTCCCCTCGCCGTTTTCCGAGCGAACCCGGACGCTGCCACCGACCGAGGCGCCGATGTCCTCGATGTCGTCGGGATGCATGATCAGCGTGGTCACCATTTCCTCGTACACGGGATCCTCCTTGCCGACGTTGATCTGTCGTCCCTGCTTGGTCGTGCGACCCGCGTTCATGATGAATTGCCTGGTGGCCAAGGGTTTATACCTCTATGTCTAAGCTCCAGAAGGTTTTACCAGATTATCCGGCCTAATGCCCGCCTAATGACAATCCAGGGGCAGCGAGGCCTGTAACCCGGCTCTTCAACTCTCGCCCATCACCTCACGCAGATGGAAATTGAACTTGCCGAGCTTGCCGCCGTAGTTACCGGCGCCAATAGCGAGTACCCCATCCCCCGAGGCCGCCTCGATGGCCGCGCGCATAGCCTGGGCAACGGCAGCTTCATCGATCCCGTCCATGACCAGCTCGTAGCAGCAGTTCGCTCCCTCGACCAGTTCGGTCTCTGAACGGCTTCGCTGCGTAGGGGCAAGAGCGTCATTTGTCGAGGCTACCAGCTGCTCGTAGCGTGAACCGACCTTGCTGCCGCTGCGGACAACTCCCCCCGGAAAAGGCGCGATGACGCCCGGAAGCCCGGCGACAGCCTCGCTCGCGCGACGGGCGGCATCGAGCCCCACCGACTGCGAAACCGCCTGGAGAATAATATTCCCTCCCGCCACACCCTTCGCCACCCCGGCGGTCTCCTCGACGAGGAACTCTCCATCCATGACGGGGATCCTCCAGAATCGCCGATCTTCCCGCTTCTTGCTCTTCTGAAACCCATCACCGAAAAAGCGCAGGTTCTTTCCAAGCGGAACCTTCTCCTCCACCTCGCCCCCCACCAGCCCATCGTAGCAGGCCGTCGTCGGGCAGGTCATCACGCACTGGCCGACACGGTTGGGTACCGCCTTGGCCAGGCCATCGGTGGAAAACCCAATGAGCAGCACGCTCGCCCCGGGCCTTCCATCAGGAGTCTCTTCGGCGGAGATGTATCCCTCGACCCCGACCTCGGCATCGCAGGAGATCACCGAGGTACCGTAGCCGGAAATAGACTGTAGCGCTGCGGCAAGCCAGTGATCATCGACAGCCGTGATGAGCAACCGCGAATAGCGCATGCCGAAGGCTTCGGCGAAGGTGTCGATAATCGTGGTCGGGCCAATCTGCATAAAGGTTAACCTGCGAACGGAAACAAGGGAGGTTTATAGAGTAAGGAAGGGCAAAGGTAGACCCCCGGGCTTGCCAAATCAACGATTTCCGCCGCTGCAAGCTACCCCTAGACGAATTCTCAGCCATCCCGGAAAATAGCAATAGCCCTGCCGGGCCTCGCTCCATTAATCTCCAAGCTGCAAACAAGGAATACTGCGATGAGCTTTCGAAAGAGAATCCAATGGAAGCAGGCCCTCACCCTGCTGGCAATGAGCGGGCTCCTGGCTTCCTGCGGCCTCCCCCCCGGCATGAAGCTCCTGCATATGCGGGTCCACCATGGGGGAGAGTGCGTCCTGGAAACGAACTTTGATGTTCCCGACTCGAGCACTGTCAGCGAGATCTGGGATGCCGCGGGACGCAAGCCCTTCAGTACGCAAACCGCTGCGAAGGCCCTTGGCTCAAACAAGGCCAACCCTCTCGAAGCGAAACTTACCGGACCCGTTGAGATCAGGATCTCTCACCCGGCCTCCGATGAGATCAGGGCGAAGCTGACAAACCTGACCCTGCAGCGAAGCTCAAAGGATTCTGACGACTGGCATCTTCCGGCACAGGAGGTCAAGCGCGTAAAAAAGAGCGCAAAATAATTGCCGGGAACCTTGACGGCGAAAGACAGCCGGCCAGGCCCGGCAGAATAAACAAATCAGCCTTTGGACAAACAGGCTGTAGAATGAATCCCGCAAATGGGTCTCTGAAAAAACACCTCGCTCTCCGGAAGGCAGGGTCATGAAACGCTACCTGGCGATTTTTGTTTTCATCAGCACTTTGGCCGGTGCGGCACTGGCGCGCGATTACCTTATTGTCGGCACGCAGGCCAACGGCGGCGGAGCCATCTACCAGGTCGATGGCGGCAACCTCACCTTGATCGACAACCTCCCTGCCGTTGCAGCGGTGCCCTGGGGCGCGCGGGCCGCCTACTACCATGAGGCAGATGATACCCTCTACTTCGCCGAGGGCGATTCTCCGGCTGAGTGGAGCGTGCCGCTTGGCGACCTGCTGAACCCGGGAATCCGGGCCCGGGCGAGAAGGATCAGGGGTTTTGACAACCGGGGCGGCGGAGAGGCGCATCCCGATATCTTTTTCAGGGGGCCCCAGGACGGAGAGATCTATTCCCACACGCGAGGCGGCGGGCGGCTGTGGCGCTACAACCCGGCCACCGATTCGGTCACCGACATGGGAGTCCACACCGCCGCCACCGATTCCAAGATCTACCAGGTCGTCTACGGCAACACGGTCTACACCCACAACGGGAGTAACGGCTTCCGGGCCTGGGACCAGGTCGACAACGGCGACTGGTCGGCGCCCTACGACCCCGGCATCTCCGATGTGCTCAACAGCCACGCGACGGCTGTCAGGGTGAGCGATGGCACCTACTTCTCCGGCCGGAGCGGAACCATCGCCTACGGCAGCTTCGACATCGGAGGTTCTTCACCAGGGACCCTGCCGAGGCTGGACCCGATCTCGCCACTGAACAGCATGGATGTCAGCGGTGACGGAACGAAGCTCTGGGTCGCAGGCTTCCAGCCCCATATTTCACGCGAAACCAACTACCTCGGCTATTTCGATATCAGCGGCGACCTCGCCAATGCCCGCTTCACCCTGGTGGTTTCTCCCGGCAGCAACCTGCCCGGACTCAGCGGTCATGACTGGCGGATCTCGATTGTCAGCATCGTCGAGCCGGGGCCGAATTTCCGACGCGGCGACTCCAACAACGATGGTGAGATCGACCTGTCGGACTCGATGTACACCCTGGGCTGGCTCTTCCTCGGTGGCCCGGCACCCGGCTGCCTTGCCGCCATCGACACCAACGGCGATGGAAGCATCGACATTACCGACCCGACCTTCCTGCTCAGCCACCTCTTCCTCGGCGGCCCCGAACCCATCGCGCCCTTTGCCGGCTGTGGCACCTCAGAGCTCGAAACCGACGAAGAGCTGGGATGCGAAGAGTCTCCATGCTCCTGAAGCGGAGAGAAGGCTCACCGCACCACCAGCTCCCCGGCGGCAATTCGCAGCATTCAAGTTGATGATTACTTGATTCGCGTGAGAGTCCTCTGGACCTTCGGAATCGCTTTCCCGTCCTGGTCGGTCCCCGTGACGACGCCGCGCAGGGTATTCTCATCGACACAGGTGGACTTGATGGTTACGTAGTTCACCTTTCCATCTGCATGCCAGAAGGTGCCCGTAAAGGTAAAGACCATACCGGGTATGAACTTCGGGCCAGGGGGGCGAGAGATCGCCATGATATAACGAGTTCCGTTGACCATCTGTCCAACGCCCGTCCACTGCCTGGTTTTCGGGTCATAGCCCCAGACCGAGGTCTCTTTTTTGCTGACAAAGATATTGCAGCCGCCGGCGCTTCCGGAACACTCCGCTGTGAAGGTCTCTTTTTTCCCCTCTGTCTCCACCACGACCTGCCACTTGGCCTGGTAGAACTTGTAGAACTTGTAGAACTCCTCCGCTTCTCCCGCCCGCAGGGAGCCCGGTGACCAGCTGAAGGCCACTAGAGCCAGGGAAATCCACATGACGAGCTTGCCCGCTCTGGAAGCGCTGAAGAAAGAGCCAGCGCTCTCGATATTGCTAATCCGGTTCGATATTGTCCTGGTCAGATTCATACTTCCTCCATTCGTTTGAGTAAATTCAGTGACGGGTTTCATTCATGACATGGCTGTTGCGCGTAAAGCGGTGAGCCCCTAATCCCGAACTCCGGGACGCCAGACGATCAAGTCCTCGCTGTACTTCTTCGGAAATGTCATTTCCATGACGAACCGTTTACGATCCCAGTTCTGATGCAGAATAATTGCGGACGACTTCTCCCTTGCGGGCTTCAACAGCACCATCACGTGTTGGTATTTCTTGTTGTCGATGGTGAGCACATCGCCGGGAAGAGCGTCCGACCAGGCGACCTTCCGACCGAAGTCATAGCCACGCACGCGGAACCCGGTTTTCTCGAGAGCCGACGCTGGTAGATCCCAGCACTCGCCTCTGTCGATCTGCTTGCCGAAATTGCCGATGGCCTGGAGCAGCACCTTCACATTCATTGGCGGCAGAAATTGCGCGGAGGAAATCACCGACGCCTGGGCAATCCTGACGATAGGCACCCCGGTCCCGAACACCGTTTTCTTCGACACCAGGTCGATCAATTCAACCTGGATCCTGAGTTTTCCACCCCTGCTCAGGGTCCGTGAAAGGAGCAACAGGTTGGCCTTACGGCTTTTCAGATCGCTGGGTCCTTTGCTATTGAAGAACTTAGCTTTCGAAAAGAGCCCGGTCTTAGTTTGATAGCCGGGGGTCCAATCGATACCTGATGGGAAAATCCGAACGGATCTAGCCAGTAGAGCCTCAGAGAAACTCTTCTCAATGTCGGCCACCACTCCCAATGCCAATTCTGACTTCGCAGCGATGGACACGTCAAGGAGAGCGACTACCTTGCCCCTGGAGGCTTTATCGACATTCGCTGCAAGCCTCGTGAATGCTCTCTCGACTTCCTTCCGCGATTTTTCGTTATCGCCAAACAGTGCGGTACAAGAAAAGGCTGCAATGCTCAGCGTCAAAAAGAACACTTGTTTCATTACATTTTCATTCCCTTACCTGCGCATTCCAGAAAACAACCGTGAAGCACGGTCGACTCTTCCTCCCAACGAGGTCAAGTGCCATAGTAACACTGCAACCCCTTGCCAATCCAGTTACCGAAAAAGAGTGTGAAACGCCAGGCTCAGAAAGAAAGATTCATCCAGCCAGGCTGGTAAACCTGTTCGCTGGCAAGAAAAACAAGGACAGGAGATGAAAGCAGGGTGGTATGGCGCAAGCTTAACCGCCTGGCGCCTCACCACCCCGCTACCCTGATTCAGCAGGCTACTTGACTTTCTTAGCCGTCCTGACGACCTTCGGAGTCGGTTTCCCGTCCTGGTCGGTCCCGGTGATGACCGCGGTCAAGGTGTTCTCATCGACAACAGTCTGCTTGCCGGTCAGGTAGCTGATCTTTCCATCGGGGTGCCGAATGATCGTTTTGAAGGTCAAGACCATGCCGGCTTTGAACTTCGGGCCCTGGGGACGCGAGATCGTCGAGGTGAAACGGCTTCCATCCTTCAGGTGTCCGGCACCGGTCCACTGCCTGGTTTTCGGATCATAGCCCCAGATCGAGGTCTCCTTTTTGCTGACAAAAATATTACAGCCTGCGGCGGTTCCGTAACACTCCGCTTTGCTGGTCTCTTTCTTCCCCCCTGTCTCCACCACGATCTCCCACTTGCTGTGGTAGTAGCTGTAGAACTTGAAATAATCCTCAGCTTCCCCCGCCCGCAGAGAGCCCGGTGACCAGCACATCGCCATGGCAGCCAGGAAGAGTCCCATCAGAAGACCGGTTTTCTGTATTGAAAAGGTCCTTGTCAAATTCATAACTTCCTCCATTAGTTTGAGTAAATTGAGACCAGTAGTTCTTCAGCAGTCAATTTGCGAAGAAACACCTTTAAACCTCACTTCGAACCGGGAGGTCAAGCGAAAGAAGGCGTGCTACCGAGACCCATGCGAGGCGTTTCGTGCTAGGCCAGTTCATCCTCGATCACTGAAAGCTCAACCCAGCCCCCCTGGCGGGCTGACCGCGCAGCAGCCTCGGTAAAGAGCTGGACGCGGTAACCATCGTCGAGGCCGGGATGGGGACAGGGGCGCCCCTCGAGCCGGTCCCGGAGTCCCGGGAAGGCGTATTGTTTGAAGCGGTTACCCTGGCCCTCGTCGGGAAGGGTCGCCACCGTTTCAGGATCGGCGTCGGTTCGAAAGAGACGCACCGCGCCGGTGATGCGGTCGATCGAGAGGGAGGCATCGCTGCCGTGCAGCTCGAGCTCCGGGGCAACGCCCTTTCGAAGAAAAGAAGCGTGCGACAGGACCATCGTCCCCACCGCGCCGCTGTCGAGCTCGATGGATATCGATGCGTAATCGTAGGAGGAGCCCTTGCGCCGTTCGGTATCGCCGGGCTCGGCGTGCTCCTCGCCCCAGGCGATCGCCTCGCCGAGGTTGATGTCGCCAAGGTCCGATTTGGGCGGCGAGACCACCTCGGCATGGGCCTGCACCCGCTTCGCCTCCGTCCCCAGGATCCAGCGCACGGCATCGTAGGCGTGGGAGCCGACGTCGGCGATGCTGCCGGCGGATGAGAGCGCCGCATCGTCGCGCCAGGTGAGCGGCATGGAGGCGGGCCGCGGGTTGTGCCAGCGGTAGACGAAGGCGCGCACCTCCCCCAGGGTGCCTGCTTCATAGATCTCCCGCGCCTTGCGAAAGACATCAACGTAACGCGTCCACAGCGGCACGAAGTGGCCGAGCCCGCTTTCGGAGTAGGCCTTCCAGAGCTCACCCGCCTCGGCGGCGTTGACCCCGATCGGTTTTTCGCAGACCACGTGGAGCCCGGCCTCGGCGCAGGCCATAACCGCCTCGTGATGCAGGGCATCGGGCGTGCAGACCAGCACCAGGTTCACCCCATCCTGGGCGATCGCCTCGCGCCAGTCAGCGGTAAAACACGCCGCGCCGTCCTCGGTCGCTGCAGCCTCGAGCAGATCGAGCCTTCGTCCGCAGAGCGATACGATCTCTGCATCATCGGAACACTCTCGAATTTCCTCCCGGTACGGGGCCCCTATAAATCCGGTGGCTCCCAGGACGGCGATTTTGAATTTCATACCCGGCTCTCGTTTCTCATCTCTAGCCCACCTCGACAAGCTTGCCGGTGCGGCCTGACTCGATCGCCGCGGCGACCATGGCGGTGATATTGCGGCTGGTGCGCACATCCAGGATGGATGGACTGTCCGTCTCGATCGCCCGGAGGAAATTGTCGGCCAGGAGGTAGTCATTGTCCTCAGCCAGCAGCCGCTGGCTCTTGAACTCGGTGTCGGGCTGGTCACGGTAGTAGATTGAAACCTCCGGCCGTGCCTCGCTGATCACCAGGGCTCCTTTCGAGCCGAGGACGTGGAGCTTGATCTCACCGATGTCGGGATGGCTGGCGTTGCCGATACGGCCGATGGCCAGGCTGCCGACGAGCTCATCTTCAAATTCGAGCGTAACCGTCGCCAGGTCCTCGACCTCGTTGTCGACGCAGAGCTGGTGGAAGTGCGCCGTGGTGCGGGCGAATACCCGGCGCGCCTCTGCTCCACACAAGAGCGCGATATAGGCCAGCGGATAGCAGCCCTCAATGCTGAGCTCCCCCATCGGATCCTTGCCGACGCCGCCATCAGCGCCGGTGGCGTGGGCGGCCTTGAGAAATTCCAGCCAGTCAAGCGGCTCGGCATCCGGAGCGAGGGAGCCCTTCGGCGGTCCTGCATCCTTGGCGAAATAGAAATCGACGTGGATCGCATAGGGCGTACCGATGTCTCCACGATCCAGCACCTCTCTGGCTTTCACCAGCGCCGGGAGCAGGTTCCTGTTCCACATCAGGAACTTGACGTTATTTCGTTCCACGGCCTCCACCACCCGGTCGCATTCCGCAACCGAGTTGGACATCGGCTTGTCCTGGACCACGTGCAGCCCGGCCTCTGCCGCGCGCACGCTCAGGTCGCAGTGACGCTCGGCCTCGGAGGAGACCACCGCCACCTGCACATCGTGCTCAGCGATAGCCTTTTGGACATCGCGAACATAGGGAATCCCGTGCTCGCGAGCGAACTCATCGTTTCGCTCATGGACCCAGTCCGGCTGGTCGGCATCGTCGGCGACAACCACCAGCTCAAAGCCCGGGTGCGAGGCCACGCCGCGGGCAACGTAGTCGTGCTTGACGACACTCAGGACAAGTACGCGAATCGGGTCAGGCCGGCTCATAGCTACCTCCCCTGTCGTGCAGCACCCCGGCTGACTCGCTGGAGCGGCCAATGGCCTCCAGCACGCGATGGACCGCCAGGATGGCCTCGCCATCTGTTGGTGGCAGGGCTTCACCACCAATTGCATCGACGAAAGACTGCACCTCGCCGAGAAGCCCATCGCCGCAATCGTCAATCAGCGCCGCCGGGTTGCCACCGGCGAAGAGAAGGTGCGTATTGTGATGGTCATCGGAATAGGCCGCGCCACTGGAGCCAATCAGCGAGAGCGAATCGTAGCCCTGTCCCGCGGGCAAGCGGTCGGAGAAATCGAGAACCGCCATGCCGCCGCCAGCGAAGCCGAGATGAACCTGGAGGTAGGACTGCTCCCCGCGCGCGACAGAGTAAAGCTCCGCTGGACTTGAACCAAAAACCCGCAGCGCCAGGTCAACCTGGCCATAAAGCTTCGAGGCCAGCGACCGGCTTGAGCCTCCGCTCCAGGAATGGACCCGCAGCAGGCCGGGCTCGCCCAGCTTGCCACCGGAGAGTCGATCAAGGATGACCCGGTTCGCCGGAACATTCACCGGCAGCCCCCCCACCGCAAGAAACACTCCGGCCTCATCAGCAGCCTTGAGCAGCTCTTCAGTCTCTTCCAGCGAATCAGCCACCGGAGCACCCACGAGGACATGCTTTCCGGCCGCTATCGCGCCGGCGGCATCAGCTGAACAATCGACCACCGCGGCATCAAATTCTCCATCTCCACCTGTCCCAGCCGCCAGCGAATCAGCGGTAACCGTTACCTCACCTCCACGCACCCGCCGCAAGGCCGCGGACCGGTCAGAGAGCTTGTCAGGATGGCTGATGAGCGCCAATCGAAGCGGCGAATCACTCATTCGTCGCCTCCTGCCTTCCCGCTCTCCTCATCTTCAGCGACCGTGTGGATCGTGAGATTCCTAAGCGACCTCTCCGG
>CAZTRG010000061.1:0-5909 GCA_964615885.1 uncultured Planctomycetia bacterium
CGACCGCGAAGGACGGTGGTTTTTCAAGGTGGTGGACCTCAAGAAGGGGGTGTCCATCGGCATCGGTTCTACCGGTCCCCCAGAGCATTCCCGAGTCCTTGCCGCATTTGAACCGTGACCGGAAGAGGGGGTCCAGTACGCGCTGGACTCTTCCGATGCGGGTTCCCGGGGCCAGGTTGATGAGTCGTCCTACCAGGCGGTCTCCTGCAAGGACGGTGGTGTCTTTCCTCATTGTGGGCAGGCCGTACAGGGAGACAGAGAATGCCCGGTCGGCTGTGGACGAGGGCGAGAGAGGCAGCACATCCCCGACCGCCAGGCGGTACCTTGCAGCGGCACGCTCACCAGGGCCCCCGGCTGGATCGTAGAGAATCCCTGCGGCAGAGGTCACCAGCTGAAGTTCTTTGCGGGACTGTAGAAGTTGCTCCTTAAGAAGGGCGGCCTGGTCAGCCTGTTCTCTGCCCTGGGAGGCCTGCCTGCCCGCTTCCGCTTCATTGCCCAGCCACCCATAGTGGATTGAGAGGCGTATGGCAGGCGGGGTCAGCAGGAACAGGAGCAGGAAGGCCGTGTTCAGTATTACTCGCGATAGCTTTCTTCTGCGCACCATTCAGCTCAATAACGATCTTCTGTGCATTCAAGGACAGGTCTGAAGTCATCAAAATATTTGAGAACCAGGGATAGCCCCCGAGCCACGGCGCCGGCCGGGTCTTCGGGGATATAGACCCTCGCGTTGGTCTCAATTTCTATCCGGTCTGCAAGGCCGTTGAGCTGGGCGCCTCCACCGCAAAGGGTGATTCCGTTTGCGATGAGGTCTGCAGACAGTTCGGGTCCAAGGCGCGCCACCATGTCGGCAACAGAGTCGACAAGCTGTGAAATCTGGGGGTTGATTGCTTTCCAGATGTCATCCGGCTTGAGGACGACAGACCTGGGCACGTTGGCCAGCAGGTCCTGGCCGGAGATTTCCAGGGCAGGCGCGTTTCCGTGTTGCCCTGCGGTGGCCAGGTGCAGCTTGGCCTGCTCAGCAGTTGTTTTTCCAATCAGGATGTTGAACTGTTTTCGAACGTAGGAAATGATGGCGTTATCCAGGGAGTTGCCGGCGATGGGGACCCGCCTGGAAACGACGACATCTCCAAGGGTCAGGACGGAAATGTCGGTTGATCCTGCTCCGATATCGAGGATCATGTGGCCGCGCGCCTGGTGAATCGGGAGGAAAGACCCCAGGCCGGCTGCGCGGGGTTGGTCCATGAGGTAAACCTTCCTTGCTCCCGCCCGTTCTGCAACCTCCTGCAGGGCCCTTTTGTCGACATCTGAAATGTCGGTGGGGGCGTTGATCACCAGGCGGGGATTGGCCCAGCGCCTGGCTCCACTTGCGGTCTGGATGAAATACTTCAGCAGCGCCCTGGTCATATCGATATCGACAATAGCCCCTCTGCGAAGAGGCCTGATGACCTCGATGCTTCCAGGTTCGCGGCCCATCATGTCCCGGGCGATTTGCCCGATCGCCTGCCCGCGCCCCTCGTTAAGAACCTCGCAGGTGCCCTTTTTTACTGCCAGGACGGTCGGCTCCTCGGTAATGAGGCCCTTTCCCCTGACGCAAACGCGCGTGGTGGCTGTGCCTAGATCGATGGCCATGTCGGCGGGCATCAGCCCGAAGATTCTGGAGATCACCATCAGTGTACCTTCTTCGATGCCGACACCAGGGAGCGAGCCCCGGGTCAGTTGCACTTCTTTTCTTTAAGAGGAGACTCGCTTAAGGGCTTGACCGGTTTCTCTTCAATTTCTATTGGTCAAGGTGCGCGATTCTCTTCCCGTCCAGCCGGCAAGAGGGATGAAAAAACCCGCGTTTGCCAGCGGAAGTAATTCTGCTTGCAAACGCGGGTTGTATCAAGCCCTTAGGGGGCTTTTCAGGAGGAATTCGTGAAAGAATTCCTGATTAACTAACTTAGAGGTCCTCGAGAGAATCTCCTGTATCACCTGCATCTTCTTCTGCAGGTTCTTCAGGCTCATCTGCGGCCTCTTCGGGCTCCTCGGCAGGCTCGTCAGGTTCATCTGCGGGCTCTTCGGGTTCCTCGGCAGGTTCCTCAGGGGCCTCTTCGGGCTCAGAGTCGGAGCCTTGCCCAGGGTTCTTTGCTTCGGCCTCGGCATCTTTCTTGAGCTGCTCGCCTCTCTCATTGGCAGCCTTGACGCGATTGGCGCCCTCTCCAGTGAGCTTGGTGGAGCCATCAAGAATGTCCTGGATCCGGGTGTCGATATCGACAATGTCCCCGGTCACGCGACTCACCTGGTTGGCCGTCTTCTCGAGAGCCACATACTCCGTACGGATCTGGGCCAGCTCGGCAATCTGCAAGGCGATGGCGCCAAGGATTGCTACGACGGCAATAACCAGGCAGCTGGTCGCTACCGGACTGCCTTCTTTGCGTTCGATGATTTCTTCGTTGTTGGTGGCCATGTTTCTGCCTTCCCTCAGTTGATCCGCGTAGTGGCGCGGTCACCCTGCTTGATGTCAGCACCTTCGGCGGTGAAGAGTACACGGGCGCCAGCAAGGTTCTCGTAGACCTTGTTAACCCTTACCTTGCCGACAAACTTGTCTTCGCGGTAAATGGTGAACTCGGCACCTTCCTTGACCTCGTCCTGGCTTCCTACGCTGAGGACGACCAGGCTGAGGTTTGCATCAACCTCTTCGACAAGGGCGTCGATGGGGGGCGATACAAGGCCGCTGAGTATGGCTTCAATTCCATCTTTTCCGAGCTTCTTTTCGACGGCTCCATAAGCCAGCTCGAGGGAATTGTATTTGTCATCAAGAGCGGAATGCTCGACCCGGGCTTCGTGAAGCTCCGTGGTGGTCGCATCCAGGTCTCGTTTCATGCGGAACTTTTCAGCGTTAGCAACCTTCTGAGCGTCGATGGCCGTGTCGCGCTTGTCATGAGCTTCTCTGAGCTGGGTGGTGAGGGTTGTGTTCTGACTGACAAGACTGGCGTTGACGTTGTCGGTCGCAGTCTTGGCAATAATAGCCTCATCACGTTGCGCGGAGATGTTGGCGATCTGGGCATTCTTTCCGCCCAGCTCGATATTCAGCTTTTTGATTTGCTCAGCCTTGGCAAGCTCATCTTCACTGACGAGCCTAAGGGCATCGTCCAGCTTGTCCCGCTCACCTTTGAGCTCCTGGACTCGCTCTTCGAGCTTATCTACCTTAGCGGTAACTTCAGTTCTGAAGTTCTCGTAATTGGTAGCCCAGTCTTCCCGGGTCAAGTAGAGAGTTGCTGATGTGCCGAAGAAAAGAATCGACAGCAGAAAAACAAAAACGACGAAAACCTTCGCCAGAGCACTCATTTATCCATTCCTCCAAATCAGGACCACTTTTACCCGGTGGCTTGCGACTCTACTGGCCACGATTCAAGCAGATTCTGCAAATTGCGAAATCTATTAAAGCACCAACCAGGTCAGATCCTGTTTTTCATACCCAACACCCATCAATCGACATTGCGGGTGATTGACAAGAGTCTGATTTAAAACTTCATTTCCTCTCAGCTTATCTCTCGACTTATTGTTTTCGGAACATGAGGGGATTGCAAGTTAATCCCGAAGCCGTCTCAGGTCCCTATAAGGCAAGAGGATGCTGAATTCCTCGTTCGTTTACGAAACGTTCATACGATTATATGACACAGAGCCAAACTGTCAATCTCTCCACTTGTTTGCCACCCATTGAGTTATGAAGGGTTAATTTTTACCTAAACTGTGCTGGATCAAGGAAATGCTACGAATATTCGACGAAGAAAACGGCCCTGTTTTCACTCCCGGGAGGGAGCAGCACCCAGCCCTGGGAACCGGCAGCAACCGGGCTAAATGGCGTTTCGGGGTTCCAGCTCTTAACTACTGAGGGTGAAAGGACTTCAGGGACCAATTCGCGGCGTTTTCCGACCTGCAGCAGCCAGTTATCTTCGTGGTTTTTTCCCGCTTGTGGAGGCGCGAGCATTTCATTGGCATAAGTGTGAGTCGCCCAGTTCCAATAAACCTCTTCAGCCCCGGACCTGGCCAGCAAAAGTGGCCTGGCAAATAGATCGAAGCCTGCTGCGCAACCCAGGGGGGTCCCGCTGAGGCCGAGTACGTCCATTCCTGCAAGCTTGCCGAATAGGATAGCCGGGCAGCCATCAAGGGCAATTCTTTCCAGGAGGACCTTGCCATTTAATTCCCGGATTGATTCCGCGGTGCGATCATTAATTCCCTCGCCTGTGCCGCCGCAGACGATCAGGACATCAATCTTCCTGGTTCGGCAGCGGCCCAGCTGTTTGTGGACACCAGCAGGGCCGTCCTCTGAGATTCCCAGGGAGACCACCTCCAGTCCGAGTCCCCTGATGGCGTCAGGCAACCAGTAGCCGTTCAGGTCGTAAACCTGCCCAGCCTCAGCTTCTGAGCTCAGGTCAACAAGCTCCTGGCCCAGGCGCAGGACTCCTACTTTTGGACGGGAATATACACTGACCTTGTCGATGCCGGCCGCCAGCAGCGAGGAGACCAGTCTCTGGGAGAGCTGGTAGCCGCTGCCGTAGGCTCTTCCCGTCCCGTCTCCTTTGCCAAGTATTCCATTGCCGGCAGACGGCAGGTGTTCGATCCGGATTCTGCCGGTATCAAGGAGGGTTGCATGTCTCGCCGGCAGGATGGCCCAGGTTCCTTCAGCCAGGAGGGCACCGCATTCAACCCGGCAGGCAAAGCCTGCTTCGGGCAAGGGGGCTGCTTCTCCGGCCGGTTGCGAAACCTGCCCGATGAGTTCGAGCTCATCATGGAGCCCGGTGCCTGGCGGGAGGGCGAACCCGTCGCAGGATGAGCGGCAGGCTTTGGCCGGGTCAAAAGGAAACGCACCCTCGGCAGGGGGGCCCGCCAACTCCTCAGCAAGGTAGTGCCCGTCAGCAGTTTCCAGATCGATTTTGTCAATCGATCCCTGTTTGATCTTTCCCGTAACGATATTAAGGGCTTCGATGGGGCTGGCGGCTTCAGGGGGCAGCATTATAACTTCCCTTGGTTTCTTTAGTTTCTTGCGGCTGTAGAGTGTTTTTTTAACCGAATAAGGATAACTTTGTCTTGTCCGACTTTATTTAGTTAGGTTGTCCTGCAGGAGCCTGGACGGAGCTTGGAATAAGGTGTTCACAGGAATTGTAGAAAGAACGGCTAGGGTGTCCCGCTGCGAAAAAACCAGTGGGGGGCTTGCCCTGGAGGTCAGGGTGGCCGGGGGGGATGCCCTTTTGCCCTCCTGGAGGCCTGTGGAGCTGGGCGAGAGCATCAGTGTGAACGGGGCCTGCCTGACCGCGGTTGAGTTCTCAAATGAGGAGAGTGGGGGAGCTGTCAGCTTCGAGGTGGTCCCTGAGTCCCTTGAAAAGACGGCGCTGGGGGACCTGGAGGTTGGAGAAGCGGTCAATATTGAGAGGTCTCTTCGTGTTGGGGATTCTTTTGGCGGACACTACGTCACGGGCCATGTTGACGGGCCCGGGACGGTTGCCTCCATTGAGGCGCAGGGCGATCAGAGCCTCTTCAGGATTTCGGTTCCTGCTGTGCTGGCAGGGCAGATGCTCGACAAGGGGTCTGTCTGCGTCGACGGAATCAGCCTCACTATTATCGAGGTGTCCAGGGAGGAAGGCTGGTTCAGCTTCGCGGCCATTCCCCACACAATGGAAAGAACCACCCTCGGGCAGTCCAGGGTCGGTTGCAGGGTTAATGTTGAAACCGATGCATTCGGTAAGTGGGCCCTGCATGGACTTGGGTTGATGAAAGAAAACCGTCCAGCCGATGTCGATTCAGATGGGGGGGGCAGAGGGTCATGCCGGGAGATGACAATGGAGGACTAAGCGGCGTTCTTGCGCCCATAACGCCAGAAAACTGCGATGCGGATGTACCTGAGGGGGACGGTGGTGTCGAGGTCAGGG
>CAZTRG010000062.1:0-14130 GCA_964615885.1 uncultured Planctomycetia bacterium
GCAGGCTCGGAAGCAGACTCCCTGGACCCTCCCAGAGATAAGCACCCTTACGTTTTTTATATCGTTTTCGCTCATTTCGCTGTCTCCCCTGGCTGTTTCTTTTTTCGAAGGAGCAGGGGGGATGCCCAGAGCGCCAGGCACAGGATGCCCAGCACGGCCGCCGCCGGCCTGCTGAAGAAGGCGGCGATACTACCATCGGAACTGGTCAGGCTCTGGATGAATTTTTCTTCCAGCGGGCCGCCGAGGATGATGCCGAGAACGACAGGGCCCAGCGGCACCCGCTTGCGCTCGAGGAAGAAACCAAGCAGCCCCATCAGCAGCATGACCACGATATCGAGGGTGCTGTTGCGGATGGCGTAGGAGCCGACGGTACAAAAGAGCACGATGCAGGGCAGCAGCACCCGGCGCGGGATCCTGATGAGCAGCCCCCCGGCACGGATGGCCAGGAACCCCAGCGGCAGCAGGAAGATGTTGGCGACGAGGAACATGGCATAGATCGAGTAGACGAGCTCGCCCTGGTTCTCGAAGATCGCCGGTCCGGGGGTGACGTGGTGCATGGTGAGCACCCCGATGACGAGCGCGGTGACGGAGTCGCCCGGGATTCCGAAGACGAGCGCCGGCACCCAGGCCCCGGCCAGTGCCGAATTGTTCGCCGCGGTCGAGTCCGCGATCGCCTCGAGAGAGCCCTTGCCGTATTCTTCGGGCCTCTTCGAGAACCTCTTTGAGACGGCCTTCGAGACCCAGGCCGCGATGTCGGCCCCGGCGCCCGGGAGCATGCCGATGAGCGAGCCGATACTGCCGGAGCGGAGAAAGTGGAAGAAGCGCCTGGGAAAGGAGTGGAGGGCGGGGGAGAAGGTCTCCCGGATGGCGCCGCGCTGGTCCCCGGCGGGGGCGGGAGTGATCTGCGGAGCGGCTCCGCTCATATTGCGCAGCACCTCGGAAATCCCGAAGAGCCCGATCATGGCGGGGATGAATTCGATCCCCTTGAGCAGCTGGGGAACCCCGAAGGTGAAGCGGGGTTCGCGGTGGACGGCGCTGAGACCGATCGTTGAGATCAGCAGCCCGATGACGAGAGCCAGCGCTCCCTTGAGCGCCGAGCCCCTCGACACCAGCGCGGCACAGCTGAGGCCCAGCAGGTAGAGCCAGAAATATTCGAAGGAGGAGAAGTTTGTCGCCAGGCTTGCCAGCGGCTGCGCCAGGAAGATGAGCACCAGGGTTCCGAAGATCCCGCCCGCGACGCTGAATACCAGGGAAACCCCGAGCGCCGCCTGGTGGCGGCCCTTCTCGGTGAGGGCATAGGCGTCATCGGTGTAGGCCGCCGAGGAGGGCGTCCCGGGTATGCGCAGCAGGGTGGTGGGGATGTCGTCGGAGATGATGGCGCTCGCTACCAGGGCGACCACTGCTGCGAGTGCCGAGGTGGTGTCCATGAAGTAGGTCAGTGGAATGAGCAGCGCCACAGCCATCGTCGCCGTCAGTCCCGGAACCGCGCCCATGAAGATTCCATAGGCCGCTGCAGCAAAGATCACCAGCAGGACATCCCAGCTCAGCAAGACGTTGGTAAAGGCTTCTCCCATGTCTTCACCTACCACTCGAGGAATTGCCGTGGGAGGTCGACCCGCAGCCAGGTGGAAAAGACCAGGTAGACCAGGGAAGAGAGCGCTGCGGCCAGGGCCAGGCTCGGTACCGTCCTGTTACCCAGGAAGAGAAAGAGGAGGAAGAGAAGCAGGCCCGCCGAAAGAATAAAGCCCAGGGCCGGGGCCAGCGCTGCGTAGCCGAGGACAGCCAGGCAGGCAACCGCCGGTCCTTTCCAGGAATGCCGGCCGGCCTGCATTCCTTCCCGCTTCCTGCCGGCCAGGGCGAGAGGAGCCAGCAGCAAGAGGAGGGCGCAGCCGAGGATGGCGGGATAGGTGTCCTTGCTGTAGCCGGATTTCTCGAGGTCCTTGAACTCCGGCATGCCGAGCAGCTTGCCCATCTCGGCGTCCATGGAATCGAGGGTCTCCCTGGCCTTGTCTCCTTCGCGGATCGAGACGTTGTAGTTGCCGGTCTTCATGAAGGCAGCAAACTCGTCGCTTGCGACGATGTCGCGCAGGGCTGTCATGAGGGTCTCGATCACCTCGGGCGGCGTGTCGCTGGGAGCTCCGAGGGCCCGCCAGCCCACCAGGGTCCAGTCAACACCCTGCTCCTTGAAGGTTTTGACGTCGTCGAAGCCCTTGATGCGCTCATCGGCCATCACCCCGAGTCCCTTCAGGTTTCCACCCTGGATGAGAGCCTGGGCCTCCGGCAGGCTGCAGCAGACCAGGTCGAGGTTCTTCGCCATCAGCTCCTGCAGGGAGGGGCTCGCTCCGCGGGTCGGGATCCACTTCACCGCCGAGATCGGCAGGCCCCTTTTGGCCAGCCAGCCGGCAAAGGCGAGATGCCAGGTGCCGCCCTTGGCGGTGCCGGAGGCCTTGAGCTTGCCGGGGTTTTCGCTAATGGCTTTCTCGAGGTCCAGCACGGTTTTCCACGGCGAGTCTGCCGGAACGATAATGGCCGCCGGCTCGCAGTTGAGAACCATCAGGGTCCTGAAATGCGAGGCGTCGATGGGGGTCATCCTGCGCCAGTGCAGCATGTTCAGCTCTGCGGTCATCATCGTCAGCGTATAACCATCCGGGGTGGCGAGCGCGCCGCTTGAGTGGCCGGTGACACCCTCCCCGCCGGTTTCGTTGATCACGTTGAAGGGGGTGCCCAGCTTCTGCTCCAGGAAGATCGCCATCTGTCGCGACAGTCCATCGGTTCCTCCCCCGGCCGACCAGGGGCAGATGATCCTTACGGGCCTGTTGGGATAGGCCCCTCCGCGGTCGCAACCCCAGGTGAGCAGTGCTGCGGCGGTGATGGCTGTGATGACGCAGGCGATTTTGCGCATGGGGACATGATAGGTTGGGGACCGTGGGAGCGGTAGGGGGAAACCCCGGTCCCGGCTCTCAGAGAAGCTCTTCAAGCTCGACCAGGCCGCTTGCCAGCAGGATCATTCCCAGCTGGAGCTTGGTGGCAGTCTGCCGGGAAACCGGCTCCAGGGCGAAGTCCTTCTCCAGCTCCAGGAGCTTATCCTCCTCGCCCGATTCAAAGCCGGCCATGGCCTCCGGCAGGCGCTCGAGGACCTCGATGAAATTGGCTCCGGGGGTCGGGGAGTCCCCGGCAGTGGGGTTGACAAGGAAGAGAGGAATTTCGCTGACCATGCACAGCGGGGCTCCACCGAGGGCTGCGATAAATTCCATCGAGGACGGCAGGAACTTTTCAGCCTCCTGTGGCTCCTGGAGCTTCTCGAAATGCGCCTTCATGGCAGTGGAGGTCGGTGTCGTGCAGAAACCCGGGGCGATCCGGAAGAAGCCCTTCTCGCCCTGGCGGTCCCAGTCGTGAAATCCCAGGCCGCAGGAAGCTGTGAAGGAGCCAAGGCTTGTGCGCAGGGCGCCTGTCTCCTCCGGCTCTCTGCGATTCACCAGGTACCAGGCTCCCTCGGCGAAGGCCATCCCGTGCAGGGATGCGTGGAAGTCGAAGGGGCCGTTTTCCCGCAGGAAGTCGGCCACCGCGATGTTCTCCGGGCGGGCCGGTCGTCCGCCCTCTGCGGGGAAGCCGAACTCGACATCGTCACCGGGCAATTCTCGAACCCGGTTAGCGATGTACTCTCGAAGGCTCCACTGGGGGGCGTCTGCCCAGGCCGAATTGCGCTCTCTTCCATCGGGGTTGATGTCAGCGCAGATGCTGAAGGTCGCTTTCTCAAGGAGGGGGGCGGCTGCAGGAGCCGTTGCCAGCCATTTTTGCAGCCGCTCCAGGGTGAGCGGCCCGACGGGTTCGTCGGCATGGGCTCCCGCGACCAGGGAGATTTTCAGTGGTCCGCTGCCGAGCCTTGTTGCATGCAGCGGACGGTCCTCCCGGGAGCGGCCGATCTCCCGGCTGAGGCCGGCATCGTGAAACCCTGCGGGATCGCAGGAACAGATCTCACCAAGCTCGAGCCTCAATTAAGAGCGCTCGGTTGCTGGAGCGCTTCCGGGCTGTCTTCAACACCCTTGAGGCAGTGCTTGTGGTGCCAGTCCTCTCCGAGCTTCATGATGGTCTCGCCCGCCAGGACGCTCGAGAACATCAGCTTGCCGCAGATTCCGCACTTGGCCTGCAGCAGCGAGTCGTTCTCCTCGAGGTTGACCAGCCCCTCGGCCATGGTGAGTGATTTCCAGTCGGTGACCTGTTCGACATTGGGCTCGATGCTGAAGCTGGTGAGGTGCTTGAGGACTCCCGGTTGCTGCAGCATAGCCTGCAGGCAGGCCATCAGGTACTCAGGCGGGGTGTCGTCAAGGAGTCCCTCACCTGCCTCCCCTGCAAACTCGCTACAGATCTTCACCTCGATGTGGCATTTGAAGAACTCGTGCATCTTCCGCAGGAGATGGCGGTTGGATTCCTCGATTCGCTCGATGATATCCCCGACCTCGCCGGGCTCCTCCAGCTTTCGGCGCAGGGTCTCAAGCTCGACGAGTTGTCGGCTCAGCTCTCGGATGAAGTCGTCGTGACTCCAGACCATTTCAGTCTCCGGCCCGTCCTTCCGGGTTCAGCAGGTTCTCATTGCCGCCCGGGCGATACCCACGCCGCTGGGCCTTTCTTCCCTTTTACAGGTGTTGCCCTGGCAGGAGGAAAAGCCTCCCGGTCTTTGCCGGCCACGGATGGTAATTCAGACCCGGCCGGATAAAAACGTCAGCAGCAACAATCGGGAAACGAGGATTCTATCGAAAAGGCAGGGGGCCAACAAAAAGAAAACGCCCTAATTGGGGAGGGCCGAAAACATTTGGGTTTCAGTCAGCTGCCGTGAATCCGGGCTCGCCGATGTGGAAGGTCTCCCAGCTGACGCCACCCCAGCTGCCGGGGTTTTTCTCCGCCAGCAGGATCGAGGCACGGGGCTCTTCACCGGCAGGAGTCCAGGCTCGCACCAGCTCCTCGATACAGCCGCCTTCTCCAAGTGCTTCCCTTCCGAGAATAAAGAGGACTGTCGAGAGGACATCGCCCAGCAGGGCCTGCCGGGTCCAGATCGTGGCGCCTTCAATGGTTTCGGTGGGCAGGCCACTGCGGGGGTCCAGTATATGCCCGTAGGTCTTGCCCCCTGAGCGCAGGAAGCGCTCCGCCGCGCTTGAAGAGCTCAGCGCTCCCGGCTGCATCTCGAGCCGGCAGAGGGTTTCGTCTTCATCACGAGGATGGCAGATCTCTACCTGCCAGCCGGGTTCATGCTGGGGTAAGCCCCAGGTCAGCACGGTTGAGCGCCCCGACAGCATGGCCCCCTTCTCGACACCTTTTTCCTGGAGAAGGGCTGCTACCTGGTCGGCCGCGTAACCTTTTCCGATGGCTCCGAGATCGATGCTCACCCCGGGGCGCAGGAAGCGGACCTCCCGGGTGCCGGGGGATATTTCGACGAGATCCATGCCACGGCACTCGAGCATTTTTGCGAGCTCGAGCTCATCGGGGGAGTGAGGCTCCATATCAACCAGTCCCCAGGCCTGCATCAGGGCGCCGATGCTCGGGTCGAAGGCTCCACCGGTGAGCTCCCAGGCCTGCCGGGATCTCTCGATGAGGTAGAGAAGCTCTTCCCCGACAGTCACCGGCCGGCTGGCGGCCAGGGCGTTGAGCAGGGATACATCGCTCTCGGGAAGGAACTTCGAGAGGCGCTGCTCAATCGAGTTGAGGCAGTCGAAGGCTTCCTGGGCAGCATCCTCAGCTTCGTTGATGAGAAGGACGTTGAGGGTGCCGAGGAGCCAGGCCTCGTAGCGCGAAAATTCCGCTCCGGGCTGGGAATAAGACTCGATGAGAGGCCCCTTGATGGGCTCGCCACCGGGGGACTTCCAGTCTCCGCTAGCCGGGGAGTTCTTGTTCATCTGACGAACCGCTAAGCCGTGACTGGCAGCCGGTTCATCCCGGGCCTGGTCACTCGCTGTACTCGCTGTCTGCCTGGTCTTCCTGTCCCAGGAAATAAAGGCCGAAGCAGATCAGGAAGGCGAGCAGGAAGTTCATAGCCGTGGGGGCAATGGATTCGGCGCCGGAGGTGATGTACTTCCCGAGGCCCAGCATGATCAGGAACAAGGCCCCAATTCGAAGTGCCTGGCGGAGGAAGAGTCCTGTCAGGATGGGAATCGACAAGGCAGCGAAGATGAACGGGACGCAGCCGAGGAAAAACTGCATGGGCTCAGTGCCATTGGTGAATCCGAGACTCTGAAAGGCTCCAGCCAGCCAGGTTCCCTTGTAGGTCCCGGCTACCTTTTCCGCAAACCAGGCCGGACCGGAATCGAGCGGTCCACCCGCATCAAATTGCCCGAGAGCAACGAAGAGGAAGAGGAAGCCGAAGGCGATCCTCAGCATTAATGTAATCCAGAAACGCTCTTTGGTCGAAACCATGAACCCTCCGTTGGGTTAGCTTGCTGCTATCGTTTACCCGGCCCGGCGATTTTCAGAATAACCGCAGCCTTTTGACTCGCGACATTGTAGCAATGAGACCACCGTCTGCAACCCTGCACCCCGGGCGCTTTCGCTAGATTGTAGTTTTGTTCCAGGCCGGCCCGGAGGTATTTCACAGTGGCAGCGGTAGTTGAAGATTCGTATTATGTAGCGCCCTAGGAGCAAATAAGCGGGAGATCTTGAATGGCTGAAGAGAATGGTAATACTGCTGGCGGTGGTTCTGGCTTTGGGCGGAGGGATTTCCTCGGGGCTGCAGGCCTGGGTGTAGGTGGGGCAGCTGCAGGAATCTCCTTCTGGTTCCACAAGAAGAAAAAACACCCCTCAGGAGAGCAGACCCTTGCATGGGAAAAGCAGCTCTTTGAGGCGGGACAGCACGTCAAGACCGGTCACATCGGGGTAGGTAACAGGGGAGGCTCTCTTCTGCGCACAGCCTTGCAGGTGCCCGGAAGCATGCCCATCGCGGTTTGTGATGTGGATCCCGCGAAACAAAACGATTTCAGGAAGAACATTACGAATGTTCTCAAGTCCCGGGATGGGGCCGCGCCCAAGATCCAGACCGCAAGCGATTACCGCCGTATTCTTGACAACAAAGAGGTGGAGGCGGTCTTTATCGCCACTCCCCATTATCTTCATGGCCCCATGGCTATGG
The DNA here is from genome assembly GCA_964615885.1 of uncultured Planctomycetia bacterium. Lineage (GTDB taxonomy): Bacteria > Planctomycetota > UBA8108 > UBA8108 > UBA8108 > UBA8108. Next base: position 7,115 of record CAZTRG010000062.1, read on the forward strand.
ACGCGGTCGAGGCCGGCAAGCATGTCTATTGCGAAAAGGCCATGGCCTTTACCATCGGCGAGAACCAGGACATTGTCGACCTCGTTGAGGGCGGTGCGAAGTCCTCGGCAGGTAACGATATCGTCTTCCAGGTAGGGCATCAGCGCCACTATTCTCCGCTGTACCAAAGGGTAGCGGACATGATCCACGCTGACCATATCTGGGAGATCTCCACCATCCGGGGCCAGTGGAACCAGAACGACAAGATCAGCCGGCCCGCGCCTTCGGTAGAGCTCGAACGGATTATCAACTGGCGCCTCTATTCGGAGTATTCCGGCGGCTTGACGACGGAATTTGCCACCCACCAGATTGATGTGGCCAACTGGTTCTTTGGAGAAGGTGGACACCAGGGTGTTGCACCGCATTCTGTGCGGGGATACGGAGGTGTTGACTGGTATGGAGGGGATGGGCGAGACACCGACGACAATATCCACCTGATCTACACCTATAAGATTCCGATTGTTAAGCGCAATGCCTTTGGGCGTATCGAATGGGAGGGAGCAGGAGAGAAAAAGCAGCGCGTCTATGAGAAGGACGCCAATGGGAATGTACTCCTGCGCAATGTGACCTTTGACTACATGTGCACGATGGCAAATGCCCACCTCGGTCCTTCTGAGATGATGCTCGGCCGCTATGGAACCATCCAGGTTTCGCTGGCCGGCGGCGAGTTCTGGAAGGAGAAGAAGGCCCGGAAGGATCCGAACCGGATTGCCGAGGGCACCAACCCCAGGCGGTCACTTCAGAAGAAGATTCTCAAGAGTGGCGCAACGATGGCCACGCTGGGTGGTGCTCCCGCAGACGAGGTTCTCGAGGACAAGCCTCTTGACCATCCCGAGAAGCACTGGACGCGCTTCCGTACACCAATCATGGGGGCCTACGACAAGATTGAGACCCTGCTTGCCGTCGAGAGCTTCCACAAGGCCGTTCGTCTTGCCAAGAGGAATGAGCCCTTCAAAAAGGAGCTCAAGGCTGATGCGCGGGTCGGCATGAATAGTGCCATTGCCGCCCTGATGGCCAATATAGCCATGCGTGAGGACCGTACGGTTAAATGGGACGAATTCGTTTAAGCCTTAGCGGGTCTTAACGGTTCTTCCTGCTCCACGGTCCTGGGCCTTCAGTTGGTGGATGTGCCCTTCCTGTCCATGTTGCAGGCTGTACGGGTGCAATCGCCTGAAGCCTTTTGCGCGGGGCGGCTCTATTTAGAAGCGACCGCTGCGGCAAATCCATCGAGGACGTTTTCGATCTGCCAGTCTTCCAGTACTCCGTTGGTGCGGTAGAGAGGTACGCCCCCTGCATCGAAGAAGATGACGACAGGCTGGAAGATGTCGAACAGCGCTTTTTTCTGGCCTGATTTAGCAGCCCCATCCTCAAATCGTTTTCTGAGGGTCTCCCTGAGAGCCTTGTACTGGCCGCGATCAATGACGGTATAGGGTGAAGAGGTGCCAAGGGACTTGACGTAGGTGGCTGTCTGTTTGAGGCGGGTCTCGTTGTCAGCCTTGTACTGGTAGAAGGCTGTACGCAGATGGGCCTTCATTCCTTTTGCTTCCACGATCTTTTCAAGCCTGGGGATAAATTTATCGTATCCATCGTGATGGATCCTGGAGAGCACAACAATCCCCGGTGCCCCTTCAGTCCAGAACGCATCGCCTGAGCTGGTCTTGAGATCAGGTTGCCAGCTTGCCTTTTCGGCCTTGGCAAAGAGAGCGAATCCGCTGGCGACTTTTTTCGGGAACTCCTCCCGGATTCGTTTGTCGGAGGCTTCCGACAGCTCTTTGATCAGCGCCTCGAATTCAGAAAGCTTGAACACGTGGTGGAGCTCTTTCTCCGCCAGGAGGATCTCCCGGTGATTGGCGTACCCGCTCTCAACGGCCTTCTTTACAGCCGCCATGATGTTCTTGATGTCTTCGTCTGTAGGCTCCGCGGCATTCGCCTTGTTCCCCAGTGACCGGGCACTATAGAAAAGTGCATAGGACTTGAGCACGCCGATCTCTTTCTTGGTGGAGGGCGAGCTGAACTTGTTTTCGTCCAGGGCGAGCACCTGCTCGCTGAGGTAATCAATTCCACCAATGCTGTAACCTGCCGGGGGATCCCAGACATCGTTTCTCTGCAGGCGGCCAAAACGTTTGATCACGGCCGTGGCTGTATTGATACTGGTGCCTTCCAGCCAGGGTATGCTCCAGTCGGATTTTTTTGCAGCAGGCTTGGCTGCTTCTTTTTTCGCAGCAGGTTTTTTCCCATCCTGGCAGAAGCCGCTTTGGGGAAATAATGCCAGGGCAGCAATGGCTAACACCGGGAAGTACTGATAAGCCTTGGGGTTCATACCTTTTTCCTCGAAATCTGGTTCGTTTGCCTCTATCTGGCGACGGGCATTATATAAAAAGCCGAGCCTGGCTGAAAGTAGGCGGTTATTCCTTTCCTGAGGCCAGCTGAACAGGGGAGTCAGCCAGCCAGGATTCCCACCGGGGGCCGTGTTTCTTTTCCGGTAATCCTGTTTTTCCCCGGCGCCTGCGAACAGAACCCCTGGGAAGCCCCTCGATTTTGCTGATTGGAGGGGGTTTTTACCCCTGGGGATTGAAAGGCGGAGGGGTTATCAGAAGCCCCGATTTATCAGAATATCCAGCCTCCAGGGGCAAAATGTAGTGAACATGCGGATTTTAGGGAAATGGCAGGGTAATTTCATAAAAGATTTAATTTTAAGCAGTTAAGTGACGATAAAAGCTCTACGTGCTTTCTTGATAAAAGTGATTTTCACGCTTGCAACAGACATATTATGCGGGCAGGATGCGAAGCTAAATCAGCCGAAGTAGAGAGCCGGTCAGTTTTTTCCGGCGACAGTGAAGGGCTTCGGTTTTTAAGGCTCGGGCAAGCAGAGCGCCCGAGGGAACGTGTGACAGACTGATCTTCCAGGGTGGATCACAGCCCCGGGAGAACGGTTCGAGGAGAGACTCAAAGAGCGAGAGAAACTCAAAACAGTTTATATCGCCGCTATCTTTGGACGGGCATGCGGCCCGGTTTCAGCTCAGGAGGCTGGAAGTCAGTATTTGGTACAGAAGCCTGTACCGGTGCTTCAAACGAACCAGAGAGACATTTAAAGCTCTTGATCAGATAAAGAATCAGAATTTGCCCTGCCGGGGCGGCTGAAGTGAACCGATAGAGGTTCAACCTATGCCAGGAGCCGCCGCAGGGCAGTAGAAGTAAGAGAAAACAAGAAACAGGTATACAGGAGGGTGATAGTCAAGGAGGCTACGGAAACAAAAAGAATTCGAAATGCCAGGACAGGTTCCGCCATTGGGGCGGACCACAATTTTGTAAACGTGTGTTGAGGCCACTTGTAGACGGCCTCGGAACTGTTTGTAGTTAAGGAAGGATACGAATATGAATCGTATTAGTATTACGGGCTTAGGACTTCTGATCGCCATGGCGGTCGGTACTTCGAGTGTTATGGCTGATGGTTCGCTGCTGACCCCTGCCCTTCTGGGCCAGGATGGTGGCGGTATGAGTGGTTGGCTTGAAGCCGGCTGGTCATACAGTGATGATGGACTTGGTACCGGTACCAGGACCCACGACCGTGGCGACAACGAAATCGGCGTCCACCAGATTGGTGTCGATTATGACAATGGCGCCGGTGGCGACAGCGCTGTCGGTTACCACGTGACCTTTGTTTATGGCTCCGATAGCCTTGGTGGCAACGGCAACGGCACCGACTTCAACCTGACCAACGCCAACATCCAGTGGGTCCTTCCCGCCGGTGTCCCTGGTCTGACTGGTGCTAAGCTGACTGTCGGTCGTTTCGAAAGCCCCGTCGGTGGCGAGTCCATCTACAGTGGTGGCGACCATGTCACTCGCGGTCTTGTTTCCACTAAGACTGATCCCATCGCCCATACCGGTCTCCTCGCTGAGAAGGCCCTGGTATCCGGTGCTGATGGCGATGTCGTCAGTGCTCGTCTCGGCCTGCTCAACTCGACTGGCAGTGGCTGGGGTGACGACACTGGTTCGGCCTGGCTCGTCGGTATCGATTACGCCGGTCTTGCTGGTGTTGATCTGAGTGCCAATGTCCTGCACACCGCCGCTACCGACGACAACACTCTCTTCGATCTTGGCGTCAGCATGGACGTTCCCGGTGCCCTCTCCGATGTGGTCAGCCTCCTGGGCGACACCTCCATCGCTGGTCACCTCGTCTTTGGTGAAAACGACTCCTTTGGTTTCTCCACTGGTGGTCGCTACGACTTTGGTCTCCCCGTCCTCGGTGACGATGGCTCGACCAAGAACTGGTACCTCGCAGTCCGTTATGACAACTATGACGCTGGCTCCGGTTCATCCAACGAGTGGGGTCTGACCACCACTCTCGGTTACCAGGCTGCTGACAATCTCACGCTTCGCGTTGAGTATCGTTGGGACCGTGCCGACTCCGGCCTCGGTGGCAGCGACACTGACGATGAGCAGACTGGCCTCAACGTCAATCTGGTCACCAGCTTCTAATGACCCTCAAAGGGTGATTCAAAGCTGAATCGACTATGGAGACCGGGATGGAGATTTCTCCCTCCCGGTCTCTTTTTTTATGCCCTGGTTTCGGCGGGATCAGCTGCCGAGGCGGCGGCGAACTTCCCCCGGGATCGCCGCAAAGGCATCCTTGGTAGCCCCATAGGCCTGCTTGAGGCCCTCTACGCTGGGGTTTTCCGACCGGGCGTAGCCCATGACGGTTTCTTCTGCTTCGACCAGGAGCTCGCAGCCGAGAGCTATTTCCGCTGCCAGCTCGTTGGGTACGAGCGCGACGCCGTTACAGTCGGCATGGAGAAGCTGGCCGACCTCGATCCGGCAGCCGCCGACCGTCACAGGGACATGGGTGTCGACAATCCGGCACCAGGCATGCGAAGAGATGACCGAGGAGGACCAGCAGGGGAATCCAAGCTCCCTGACCTGGTCGAGGTCCCTGGCTCCACCGGAGGTGATCAGCCCTGCACAGCCAAAGTTCTGGTAGACCGTGCACATGACCTCTCCGAAGGTGGCGCCGCAGGGCTCAGGATCGATGTCCTGGAAGACCACGATGCGCGGAGCCGGCAGCTCTTCTTCGAAGACGCCTACCTGGTCGGCGAGATTGGAGTAGGCATCTCCCTCCTCCGGTTCCGTGGCGCTCTGGAAGGTGGCGGTGCTGGCGTAGCCGACGATGGGGGCCATCTCCGGGAAGCAGGCCTTGATCTCTCCGTTGAGAAAGCCCTCCTGCCGGGGACGGACCTCGAAGAGCTCGATCACGTTGAGCACGGTGGGGGTGTCGTATTGACGAAGTTTTTCAAGAACCTCGGGGTCAATGGATGTCATTGCTTTCTCCAGGGGCTGTTAAAGGTAGGTCGGTAAATTCCGTGGCTGCTCCGGGTCTTGCGCCCCCGGGGGGGGCTTCAGTCACCAGCGCTCGCAGGCTCGTTCTCCTGCAGCTCCCAGCCGCCATCTTCTTCGTTTTTCCTGTATCCCACCTCCGCCAGCGCGTTCTCGACGACGGCGATGGATGCCTTGTGTTCTTCAATGTTCCTGTCCTCGCCAAGGGTGCGTCCCCGCTTTCCCGGGATTTCGAGGAACATGTAGACCTCCGGTGCGGTGATCCGGTCTCTCACAGTCCGCAGCACCTCGGCCGGATCGATGAATCCCGTCCCCTGTTCGAAGTGCCCGGTAGCGAGGAACTCCGGGTCGGTCTGTTTGAGGTGCAGCTCATAGGTCTCTGCTGGGAAGGCCTCGATCCAGGCCTTGTACTCCCGGTCCTTGTCGTCCGGGCTCTCCGCGGAGCTGATGCCGTGCCCGGTGTCGTAGCACAGGCAGACGGGAGAGGTGCTCGTGGGATTCTCGGCATGGTGACTATTGAGGATATCCAGGGTCCTGCGGGTTTCAGAGATACTCGAGCAGCCCTCGCGGTGGGCAGCGGCCATCTCAACAACCAGGCGGGGGACGCCAAGCCGTGCGGCATCTTCCATCCACCGCTTCCAGATCGCCATGCCTTCATCGAAGAGCTTATCGTAGAGAGCGGGGTCTTCGGAGTCTTCACGGTTCATGGTGAAGAGGGAAAGGCCGGCGAATTCGGCTCCATAGCAGGCCGCCTGCTCGATGATCGACAGCCCCGAAAGATAGGCGCTCTCGCGGATCTCTTTGTTGGCGTGCGTGATCGCACCCGCATCGCGGTAGACCGTAAAGGCGCTGACCAGCTTGACCTTGCGAGAAGCCGCATGCTCCGCCACCCGGTGGTGATAATCTTTGAAGGCCTCAGGCGATTGAGTGTAGAAAACAGGCCCGAAATCGTTATCGGCCACCATCTCGAGGTGCCGGATTCCCAGCTGGTCGAGGGCCAGATCGATCGTATGACGCCGCCCGAATACATACTTGGCAAAATTGAGATTGAGACCGAGATACAGCCTGGGAGCCATTGCAGCGTTCCTCTAATGGAATAGTGAGGCGGCATTATAGCCCTGGAGGGTGTTCGCATCGACCCGTGGCGATCAGTTGTTTGACACCGGGGCGCAAGGTGCTACAATCGTCCGCTTACCACAGAGGTTAAGCATGACCAAGATTAGCCACGTTTTTCATCATTGTAATCATCATCATTTGCGGCATTCGCCCAAGGGGGGTTCGCAGGTCTGCTGATATTGTGCATATCGTGAGCTGAAAACCCCCGTAACCATGGTTACGGGTTTTTTTTTGGAGTTACCAATGTCTGATCAAATTCTCAAGCTGGGCCTTCCCAAGGGAAGCCTCCAGGAATCGACTTTTTCCCTGTTCAAGAAGGCCGGCTACGGCTTCAGCGTTTCTTCGCGCTCGTATTTCCCTTCGACCGACGATAACGAGCTCGAGGCGATGCTCGTTCGTGCCCAGGAGATCGCCCGCTATGTCGAAGAAGGTATCTTCGATGCGGGGCTGACCGGCAAGGACTGGATCCTCGAAAACGATGCAGAGGTCCACGAGGTGATGGATCTCTGCTATTCCAAGCAGTCGATGCG
>CAZTRG010000063.1:0-8111 GCA_964615885.1 uncultured Planctomycetia bacterium
CCGTGTTGGTCCCAGCCGCGCTGGAAGAGCTGGATAAACGGAACGCCACGTTCTGCCATGCGGCGGGCGAGTACACAGTTGCGGGCGAAGGTGCCCGGTTTTTTCGAATCCGGACCATACAGCTTGTAGGTATCCTCCGGTTCGTCGGAGAGGTCCATCAGGCCCGGGACCGATGCCTGCATCCGGAAGGCCAGCTCGTACTGGGCAATGCGGGTGCGGGTTTCCGGGTCTCCGAACTGGTCGAACTGCTCCTCGTTGATCTTGGCCAGGCGGTCGAGCATGCGGCGGCGCATCTTGCGGTCGATACCATCGGGGTCCTTCAGGTAGAGAACCGGGTCGGAGCTCGAGCGCATCTTGACGCCCTGGTGCTTCGAAGGCAGGAAGCCGCTCCCCCAGAGCCTGGAGTAGAGAGCCTGCTTCTGTCCGGGGCCCCTGGAGATCATGACAACATAGGAGGGGAGGTCCTTATTGGGACTGCCCAGCCCATAGCTGATCCAGGATCCAAGAGAGGCCTTTCCGGGTTGCTGGACACCCGTGTTGATAAAGGTGATGGCCGGGTCGTGATTGATGGCCTCTGTATGCAGGGACTTGATGACCGTGATGTCATCGACGATGCCGGCTACCTTCGGAAGAATCTCCGATACCCAGGTTCCGTGCTTGCCGTGGCGTTTGAATTCAAACATGGGTGCCACGCAAGGGAATGATTTCTGCCCGGAGGTCATGGTCGAGAGGCGCTGTCCCTGGCGGATCGACTCGGGGAGCTCCTTGCCGTGGATCTTGCGCAGGTCGGGCTTGTAGTCAAAGGTGTCGATGTGGGAGGGGCCACCAGCCATGAAGAGATAGATGACCCGCTTGGCCTTGGGGGCAAAGTGGGGGAGCCCGGGGATTCCACGTATGTCTCCGCCGCCGGGGACCGGGTTGTCTGCCAGGATCCCGTCCTGGGCCAGGAGCGATGTGAGTGCAGCAGCGCCGATGAATTTAGAGCTGCGGGAGAGCAGCTGCCGGCGGGTCATTTCAAGTTGGTATTGTTCGAGGGGATTCATGGATCAACCTTTCGTAACAGTGGCGTCAAGGTTCAGGATCATGCTGGTTATGATCGTCAAGGCGGCATGCTCCGCCGCATCGATGCTTTCATCTCGTTTCGATTCGCCGACCTTGAGCAGCTTCATGGCCTGCGCCGGGTCCTTCCGGAAGATAGCCAGCTCTTCTTCATAGGCCGCCTTGAGAATGTTGAGGGTCTTGAAGGAGGGCCGGTGTGCTGTTGCCAGCCGGTGCGCCAGCACGATGCGGGCAGCGAGTGAATCACCGGCTTCGAGCGCGACCTTCTGCGCCAGGTTTCGTGCTGCCTCGATGTATTGCGGGTCGTTGAGAAGCACCAGGGCCTGCAGGGGGGTGTTGGTGCGTGAACGCCTGAGCACGCATTTTTCACGCGTCGGGGCGTCAAAGATGGTCAGGCTGGGCGCCGGAGCGGAGCGTTTCCAGTAGGTATACATGCCCCGGCGGTAAAGCTTCTCACCATGGTCCTGTACAAAGCGCACGTTTCCCCCGAGGCTGACCTCGTTCCACAGTCCCGGTGGCTGGTATGGCTTGACGCCCCTGCCGCCGATATCAGTAACGAGGAGCCCGGAGGCAGCGAGGATAGTATCGCGGATAAACTCGCCCTGAAGGCGAAAGCGCGGGCCTCGTGCGAGCAACCTGTTCTCCGGGTCGAGCTTAAGCAGTGCCTTGGAAACCTGTGCGTTCTGCCTGTAGGCCGAGGACATGATCATCTGCTTGAGCGTACGCTTTGTGTTCCAGCCGTTCCGGCTGAAATCGACCGCCAGCCAGTCAAGCAATTGCAGGTTGCTCGGCCAGTCCCCCTGGGAGCCGAACTCTTCAATCGTCTTGACGATCCCGGTTCCAAAGAGCATGTACCAGTAGCGATTCACGGCGACCCTTGCAGTGAGGGGGTGTTCAGGCTGGAAGAGCCAGCGCGCAAGCCCCAGTCGGTTTGGAGGGCTGTCCTTGGCCGGTGCGGGCAGGACAGCAGGCGTGCCGGGCTCAAGCGGCTTGTCCTTGACGGGAGAGGCGTAGTTGCCGCGCATGAGCAGGTAGGTTTTGCGCGGCTTGCCGACATCCTTCATCACCATGACATTGCCCTGGGGCTTGGAGGCCTCGCTGATTTTAGCCTTCCACTTCGCGGCATCTCTGGAGATCGAGATGTATTCCTTGTCGATGGATGAGAGGAAATGTTTCCTCAGCACATCGACCTGTCCGGGTTTTCTCTTGCCGGCGGGGATGGCGAGGATTGGAGCGAGCGGGTCGCTTCCTGAGAGCACTGCGACCTCGGTGCCGTTCAGCTCCCGGCCATAGATCCGCACATCGTCAACCTGTCCCTTGTAGGGCGATCCCGGCTGGCGCCTGCCGATCTTCAGGGTGGCCTTGCTGCGGGTGGTACTTCTGAGGTTGCCCGCCTCGGTCTTGAGCCCCTGGCTCTTTCCGTTGATATAGACCTTCACTCCCGCCGGGGTGCCTGAGCCATCGTGGGTGACAAAGACATGGCTCCATTTCCCGTTCGGTACCTTTCCGTTGCTTATGACCTTCAAGGCATCGTTAGGCCAGGAGTTGATCAGGTGCATTCCGACGTTGCCGTTCTGGAGGTAGAGATCCCAGCCGCGGTACTTGTTGCCATCGTTCATCTTTGCCAGGGGGGCTCCATTGCCGGCCGGCTTGATCCAGGCTCCGTAGGAGAAGGCGTCGGTCCTGTCAAAGTTGGCGCGGTCGCCAAGCTCGATGTAGTTTCTTCCGTCGGTCCTGAAGGCCTTGCCGAACTTGCCGTCAACCCAGAGCTCCTTTCCTTTTACAGTGCCCTTGAGCTTGGTGTCAATCGAGTCGGAGACGTCTTTGCCCTGCCCCTCGTCGAGGGAGAAGTAATGGATCAGTCCCGGGGGTTCAACCGGTCCCGCCTTGGAGTTCTTCTCTGCTTTGCTGACCCAGGCCAGGAAGGCGGGCTCGGCAGCCTTTGCCCTGGCGGCGAGCTTCGTTTCAGCTTCCTTCAGAGCCGCCTGCTCTTTTTTCATCAGGGCGGCCCGGGCAAAGTTGGGAACGTTCACGACAGGTGACTGGTTTCCTCCCCGGCTCTGCATACCGGGATCGGAGGCCTGGTTGAAGTAGGCGAAGAAGCGGTAGTAGTCCTCCTGGGAGATCGGCTCATACTTGTGCGCATGGCACTGGGCGCATTGCAGCGAGAGCCCGAGCCATACCAGGGAGGTTGTCTGGACGCGGTCGACAGCGTATTCGACCCTGAACTCCTCGGCAATCGCTCCGCCCTCGTCTGTCGTAGCGTTGTTACGGTTGAAGCCCGTGGCGATTTTCTGTTCGACGGTGGATTCCGGCAGGAGATCACCGGCCAGCTGTTCGATCGAGAATTCATCAAAGGGCTTGTTGGAGTTATAGGCACGGATGACCCAGTCCCTCCAGGGCCACATGTCGCGGGGGCCATCTGCGTGAAACACGCTCGAATCTCCATAGCGCGCAGCGTCCATCCAGGCCAGCGCCATGCGCTCTCCGTAATGGGGGGAACCGAGCATGCGGTCGACCATGGTCTCGTAGGCCGCCGGGCTCTTGTCGGCAAGGAACTCATCGATTTCCTTGATGGAGGGGGGGAGTCCCCGGAGGTCGAGGCTGACCCGGCGGATCAGCATTTCTTTTTCTGCCTCGCTGGAGGGTTTGAGCTGGTTTCTTTCCAGGCTGGCCAGCAGAAAGTGGTCGATCGGGTTCTTGGTCCAGGCCTTGTTAGTGACGGCCGGGAGGCCAGGTTTCTTCGGAGTGATATATGCCCAGTGGCCCTGCCAGGATGCGCCGGCCTTGATCCAGGCGCCTATCTTGGCGATCTCATCGGCTGTAAGTTTTTTGTGAGATTCCGGCGGCGGCATCACCTTTTCTTCATCTTGTGAATTGATACGCTTCCAGGCTTTGTTCCTGGAAAGGTCTTTCTCCCGGAAGGCCTTGATGATGCTCTTCTCCTCGTCAAAGCGGAGCCTTGCCTTCCGGGCTTTTTTGTCCGGACCGTGGCAGAGGAAGCAATTGGCGGCGAGGATGGGACGGATGTCGCGGTTGAAGCTGACCTCCTGGCCCGCGGCTTCTTCGCCGGATGCCTGCAGTGGCAGGAAGAGGCTGATACAGACGATTGCCGGCATCAGCAGAATGGTCAAACCAACGGAGCTTTGGGGTGGGAACCTGGTGTTCATCATCTTCTCGATCTTTCCCTGTTGCGTGAGATGTTACCGACCGAAAGCACGGAGAGTTCTCTCCTGTGCCGGGCATCTTAACTCTTCAGAAATCCTGCGGCAACGACTGAGGGAGATTTCAGTGTATTTGCAGAAGAGGGTTTTTCCCGGTTCCAGGTTTCAAGGGCCGCAGGAAATTCAAGCTCTTGACGGGCTGCAGGGAAAAATCAGGATTGGCTGTGTAGATGAGGTCTCAGGATGCAATATATTGATGACTGGGATTGGCGATTTAAGGAGTTTTTTGATGCGGGTAGATAGCTGTGTTTTCATGGCCCTGGTGGCCTTCTTCTTTGTTTCAGCCCCACTAGCTGCTGAAACAAAGCCCAATGTACTGATCATCTTTACCGATCAGTGGCGGGCACAGGCGCTGGGCTGCAATGGCGACCGGAATGCCCGGACACCGAATCTCGACCGCCTGGCCTCTGGCGGAGCTAATTTCCGAAGATGTTATGCAACCAACCCCGTTTGCTCTCCAGCCAAGGCGACCTTCCAGACCGGCCGCTATCCCCACCAGACAGGCGTCATCAACAACAACATCTATCTGCCGGAGACCAAGGACAGCCTGGCGCATTGCTTTTCGAGGGCGGGCTACACCACAGGCTATATCGGCAAATGGCATCTCGATGGTGCTGCGAAGCCCGGCTTTGTTAAGCCAGGCCGGCGCCAGGGCTACCAGTTTTTTGAGGGCTTCAATCGCGGCCACTGGTACTACCAGTCCAAGAAGCTGGCCGGGGCGCGCTATTTCACCGACGATGGAAAGCTTGTCAAGCCCAGGGAGTTTGAGTCGATCTACCAGACCGACCTGGCGATCGGCTACATGAAAAGAAACAGGGAGAAGCCCTTCCTGCTCTTTCTCTCCTACGGAACACCCCATTCTCCCTATGTGCCTCCACCCCCTTTCGACCACTACAAGCCGAGCGATCTCAAGTGGAGGCCCAATGTCAGCGAGAAAATACGGCAGCGCTATGCGAAGGGACTCTGCGGCTACTATGGCCTGATCGAGCTGCTTGACCACGAGGTCGGCCGCCTGGTGAAATTCATGAAAGGCGCGGGGCTCCTCGACAAGACCATCATCTTCTTCACCTCGGATCATGGGGATTCTCACGGCTCCCATGGATTGCAGCACAAGGGGCATCCCGAGGAGGAGTCCACAGGCATCCCCCTGCTTCTTCACGGCCCGGGAGTCAGGAAGGGCCTGGTGAGCCAGGTGCTTGCTTCGCAGATCGATTTCGCGCCGACCCTTCTTTCCATGGCGGGGATCCCCGTTCCCGAAAGCATGGCAGGGCGTGACCTGTCGACCGCGGTAGCCGGTGGAAAACAGGATGTACCCTGGGTCTACCTCCAGGGAAAGATGGACCGGGTTGGTGTGCGGCCTGCTGCTGATACGCGCAATGCAGGCGGACGTGTTGTCGCAGCAGCCTGGCGAACCCTGGTAACTCCGCGCTACAAGCTGGCGGTCGATTCCCGGCTGAAGGTGCGTTTGCTGGTTGACCTGGAGAAAGATCCCTACGAATTGAAGAACCTCGCCTCGGAACCCTCACTGGAGAAGGTGCGCGGAGAGCTCCTGGAGAAACTCAAAGAGGTAGGTAAGTCGGCAGGCGATCCCTTCCCGAGGCCGCTGGCCAGGGTGAAATCCAGGTAAGGTATTTACAGGGACCGATAGAGAACAGGCCTGGCCCCTTGAGGGCGGGGCAGGAGACAGGAAAGAGAAGCTATGAAGAAAAACCAGGCTGTAGTGGCAGGGGCCCGGAAGCTGTTCGCTTTGAGTCTTTTCATGATGCTCTGTGGCGGTGTGTTGGGCGCTGCGGATGAGCGCCCCAATATCGTGTTGGTGATGGTCGATGACATGGGCTTCTCCGATCTCGGCTGCTACGGCGGTGAGATCGATACTCCCCATCTCGACAAGCTGGCCTCTTCCGGGCTGCGCTTCAGCCAGTTTTACAACGGCGCCAAGTGCTCGCAGTCGCGCAGCATGCTGCTGACCGGGCGCTACTTTACCGAGGCCGGAATGAACCTTGGCGGCAGCGTGACCATCGCTGAGGCGCTGGGCCAGGCCGGCTATACAACGCTGATGACCGGCAAGTGGCATCTTCAGAGTAACCCTGTTGACCGGGGTTTCAGCCGCTACTTCGGCCATCTGAGCGGAGCGACCAATTTCTTCCACGGCGACAACACCTTCCGCCTCGGGAAGGAGACCTTCAAGGTGCCGAAGGAGGACTTCTACACCACCGATGCGAACACCGACTACGCGATTCGATTTCTTGAGGAGACCAGGGATGATAAGAAGCCCTTCCTTCTCTACATCGCCTACAACGCACCGCACTATCCCCTTCATGCGCACAAAAAGGACATCGAGAAATACCGCGGACGATTCTCAGAAGGCTGGGATGTGCTGCGCCGCAAGCGCTACAAGCGCGTGAAGGAGCTCGGGCTTCTCGCTGGTGACTGGCCCCTCACTCCACGGCCCGAGGGCGTTCCCGCCTGGAGCTCCCTCAGCGAGAAGGACCGCAAGTGGGAGGCCTATACCATGGAGGTCTATGCCGCGATGATCGACCGGGTTGACCAGAACATCGGCAGGTTGATGAAGAAGATCGAAGCGCTGGGTAAGTCGGAGAACACACTCTTCATGTTCCTCAGCGACAACGGCGGCTGTCCCTTCCAGCGCACGAAGACAAAACGCGATGTTCCCGGCCACCTGCCGGAATCCTATATCACCTATCACACTCCCTGGGCCAACCTGAGCAACACGCCGTTCCGACTCTACAAGCAGAACCAGCACGAGGGCGGGATCTCGACTCCCCTGATCGTTCACTGGCCGAAGGGGCTCGCCAAGGGTGGATCTGTAACCCACCAGCTGGGACATATCACAGATCTGATGGCGACCTGCCTGGAGCTGGCCGGCGCGAAGTATCCGCAAACCAACAGCCGGGGACAGAAGGTCCAGCCTCTGCGCGGGCGGTCCCTTGCTCCGATTTTCAGGGGAGAAAAACGCCCCCCGGGCGATAAGGTCTTCTTCCATTTCAGCAGCAACCGGGCCGTTCGAAGCGGCAAGTGGAAGCTCTCCTGGGCCGGCAAGGGCCCCTGGGAGCTCTACGATATGGACAAGGATCGCACCGAGCTCGTTGACCTCTCCGCTAAGTTCCCCGCCCGCGCGAAGGAGATGGCCGCCGCCTGGGAGCAGTGGTTCAAGAGCACTTCTGGCAACACCTTCAAGGCCAGGAAGCGTAAGGGCAAGCAGGCGAACAAGAACAAAAAGAACAACAAGAAGAAATCCCCGCAAGGGGAGTAACCCGGGAATTTCCCGACCCACGAATTTGGAACGAAAGAATGATGAGAATTTCAGTGCCCGTTTACTTGATGCTGTCCGCTCTTCTCTGCGCGGCCCTCCCCGCGCAGGAGAACCGTCCCAACATTCTCTTCATCATGAGCGACGATCACACATCCCAGGCCTTCGGGGTCTATGGATCGAGGCTGGCAAAGCTCAACCCCACCCCGGTGATCGACCGGCTGGGCAAGGAGGGCATGCTCTTTGAGAACTGCTTCTGCAATAACTCGATCTGCACTCCGAGCCGGGCCTCGATTCTCACCGGGCAGTACAGCCAGGCCAACGGGGTCCTGACTCTCAGGGGCAGAATCCCCCCCGAGCGGCAATTTCTGCCCGCCCTGATGCGCAAGGCCGGCTACCTGACCGCGATGATCGGCAAATGGCATCTCAAGGAGGAGCCGGCGGCCTTTGACTATTACAAGGTTCTTCCGGGGCAGGGTAAATACCACGACCCCATCTTCAGGGTCCAGGGCAAGCTGAGGTGGCCCAGGAACACGGTCTCCCACAAGGGCCAGCAC
>CAZTRG010000064.1:0-17597 GCA_964615885.1 uncultured Planctomycetia bacterium
ATAAACCTGCTGCAGAGAGCGGCAGCGCCAATGGCGCAGGAGACGATTCTGATGTTGATAAAACTCTGAAAATATTCAAGGGCCGTGTGGTCTAAGCCAGCGGCTGTAACCCGCCAGGAATATAGAGACGATGAACCAGAAGGGCATGGGTGATCTGCTCAAGCAGGTCACGAAAATGAAGAAGGACATGGACCGGGTCAACGATGACCTGAAAAACCGCTATATCGAAGAGCAATCCGGTGGCGGACTGGTCACGGTTACAGTGAATGGCCAGCAGGAGGTTGTGAAGATCGCTATTGACCCCAGTGCCCTCCAGATTGGAGAGGATGGGAAGGCTGATCTCGAAATGTTTGAGGATCTTCTGATTGCTGCGATCAACCAGGCTGTCGGTAAATCCAAGGACATGATGAACGAAGAGATGAATAGTGCAACCGGCGGCCTCTCGGCCGGGCTGCCCGGACTTTTCTGAAAAGAGGAGCGTGGATCGAAATGGAATTCAAGAGTCCCGCCTTAGACAAGCTGGTGGAGGAGCTCCAGAAGCTTCCGGGTATCGGAAGCAAGACAGCTGAACGGCTTGCCCATCATATCCTGCGTTTGTCGCGTGAAGATGCCCTGCAGATGGCCGATGCCATCCAGGCGGTCAAGGAGACCGTTACCTACTGTAAGAAGTGCTATAACTTTGCCGAGGGTGATTTCTGTTCGATCTGCGAAGACTCTTCCCGGGATCATGGGAAAATCTGCGTTATAGAGCAGGCGCGCGATCTTGCTGCCATCGAGAAATCCGGTTCTTATGATGGAGCCTACCACGTTCTCCTGGGGGCCCTGGCGCCACTGGATGGGATCGAGCCTGAAAACCTGACCATGGACACCCTGTTGAAGCGGGTAAAGGCTGGAGAGGTGGCAGAGGTGATTATTGCCACCAACCCCAGCTTTGAGGGCGAGGGCACGGCTCTCTACCTGCGTGAAATGCTGTCGGAGGTCGAGGGGCTTCGAGTGACCCGGATTGCCCGGGGGATGCCGAGCGGAAGCCAGTTCGAGCATGTCGGGCGGAATATTGTTTCCGATGCCTTTGAGGGCCGTCGCGAGATGAGCTGAGTTGTTCCTGTGGGCTGGCATTGCCCTGCAGGTTCTTTTTTTTTTGAGCGGAGGATCATCAGATGAATAGATTCCTGGTTACCCTGGGGTTGCTGGCTCCACTTGTTTTGAGCGCCTGTTCGAATTTTGAGGCCGAGTGGGACAGGAGGCTTCACACCAAGGCTCTCGATGGTTTCGATGGTTGCTGGACGGGTCAGTGGCGCAGTGAGACAAGCGGCCACGATGGGGACCTGAGGGCTATTGTCACCCGCAGCGGCGACTCGGACTACAGCATTCGCTACCACGCGCTCTATGGCCCCAAGGCGCTCCCGATTCCATTTGAGTACACCCTTGATTCGGTAAAGGTGGAGCGTGAGGGAGATGTATTCAAGGTTGCTGGAGCTATCGACATGGGGTTTTTTGGAAAATACAGCTACGATGGGAATTGCTCCGGAGACAGCTACAAGAGCAACTACGTTTCTGAGTACGACCGTGGGGTCTTTGACCTGAAGAGAACCGCCGCAGATTGAGGCTGACGCTTTTCCCGGTTTTTCTCAGGAGTCCCAGGAAACAGCCCCGGCGACGACCGCATGGGTTTTCCCTGCAGCGTCTTCGACCATCAGCTCCCCATGGTTTCCCAGTCCGCAGACGGTTCCCTGCAACAGGGGGCGTCCCGCCTGCTCAACACGTACCTTCCTCCCGGCCGCAGCCAGGCTGTCGCCAACGATTTCCCTGAGGGGCTCTCCCTGCTGAAAACGCCCGTAGAGGGGCCTCAGCTCGTGCAGAATCGCGAGCGCGATTTTTTCGGGGTCTTTTTCTTTCACCGGCCCGGCCTCCGAGAGGCAGATGACATGTTCCCGGAGCTCCATCGGCATCCTGCTGTTGAGATCAGTCTTCAGCAGGTCGATATTGACACCTATTCCGAGAGAAACCCATGAACCGGCTGCAGGGTCCTTTGATTCAGCCAGGATGCCACCGAGCTTGCGGGATTGCGAATAGAGGTCATTGGGCCAGCGAAGCTCCACGGAGTCGCCGCCCAGCAGGGCCAGTGCATTTCGCACTGCAGTACCGGCAACCAGGGCGATTCCACCCCAGGTTTTACGGTCGCACTCCGGCCGAAGAAGGGTCGACATCCAGAGACCGGCCCCGGGAGGGCTCCACCAGGAGCGGTTCTTCCGGCCTCTGCCGCTGGTCTGTTCCCGGGCAATGTGGGTGGTCCATTGAGGAGCTCCTGCAGCGGCGGCCTGGTGAACGCTGTCGAGCGTCGAGGTGAGAACCTCGAAAATCTCGATGGGAGGGAATGGGGCCTGGTCTTTCATGAAAAAATACTGCACAGGGGAGGTGGTGGACGGCAGGGTTTGCTGAAAAGGTGACTTTCGCCTTTTTTTCCCCTGATTGTCAAGCTCACGGCTGAGTCATATAATCCCGGGTGCGTTGAGTGTGCGGGAGCTGGAGCGGATTATGACTAATAGCGCTGAAAACTATCTCAGGGCGGGAGACGTTCTCAAGGAGGCGGGTATTTCCCACCAGGTGCTTTACAGGTACGTTACCCAGGGATTGATCCAGGAGGCGGGGCAGACCGAGGGAGGGCAGCGCCTCTACCATCCACGTGTCGTTCACCTGATCGAAAGAATCCAGGGCTTGAGCAACAGTGGCTATTCCCTACGCGATATCAAGGACATCTTCTTCAAGGAGAAGAGGGTTCAACGCGCTTGCGAGAACGGGAAGAGCCGGGGAAAAAACCGGGATTCCTGAGAACCTGGAGCTCAGTGGAACCAGAGGCTCTCAAGAACCCGGAGCGCCTTTCGGCGCAGTTTTATTTTTCCCAGAGTGAGTGGAAGGCGCTGTGCGCCCTGCTTACTTTCTCCTCAGCCGCTTTTCGTACTGAGTCCGTCATTGCGAAGTCTTCGCAGTAGTTTTGTACATCCCGGGGACCGATCCACTCGGTGCCATCAAGAGTGCATTCCCGGGAGACGGCATGGTCGAAGTGATGACAGTTTTTACAGCAGTGAAGGGTCTTTCCGCAGCCTTCACAGACCTCCCTCAAGCGTGGCTGGGCTCCGTAACCCATCCATGGAGTTCCGCACCGATGGCACTTCTTCATATTCTCTTCTTTTCTTCTCAAGGCACTGCGATGGTGAGGGGGACAGCACGATCGCATTTACTGATTCGCCACTCCACTGACGCATCAACGGGGAGGTTCTATATTTGCTGATGATTCAAGTCAAGGTGATTATCAGCCCGTGATGAAGGACATCAGTGTTTCTGCGGTTTTTAAGACAGAAGTTTTTCTGTCTCTGATGTTGCCTGACCTTTTTCTACGGAGGGGGGTACGGTAGAATGGCCGGCAGGTGGAGAGAACCATGGCTCGTTTGATGATATTTGATGAACTGATGCGCGGCGTTGACCTTCCGGGTCATGCGATCATCATCGGGCGCTCCAAGCGGGTTGACCTGCCCATCACGGACAGGATCCTGTCGAGAAAACATTGCAGCATCGTGCCCATGGATTCCGGTTTCAGCATTGTTGATCTCAAGAGCCAGAACGGCACCTTTGTCAACGGTGAGCAGATCGACAAGGCTGATCTTGACTACGATGATGTGATTGAGATCGGGGAGACCGTCATGGTGATTCTCGACACCGATTCCTGGAACCGGGGAGAGGGCCTGACCCGGCTGCGCAACCCGGTGAAGGCTCAGGAGCTGATCCAGAAGATCAACGGAAATTCGGTTCCGGTTTCCGGACTGGAATCACGGGTGGCGGGCGGAAGCGCCCAGGCGGCCACCGAGGCCGGGCAGGTTCTGGAGGAGAGCCTCCTGGTGGACCTGGTGCTCAAGGAGCTGGCCGGAGCCTTGCTGAAGGAGAAGCCGCGGCATCGAGATGCCGTTCATTCCGTAGCACAGCAAATGCTTTCGGAGGACTGGGGGGAGAAAGACCTCGGAGGCGCCCGTGCCAGGGCCGGTGAGTTGCTGGCAGCTGTAGAAGATGGAGAAGTTTCTGCCCCGGATGCAGGAACTGGATCCGACGGTGGTGAAGCATCAGAAGGGGAGTAAGAGAAGTTGAGTGACCGGGAAAAACCCGACGAGACCCTGACCGAGGAGGAGCTGGAGATACTGGGCCAGGTGCTTGAACAGATCGCATCGGAAGGCTTCAGTCCCCCGGCAGGGACGGAAGCCGAGGCGGATGATGCAATAGAGCCCGGCCAGGAAGAGGGCCGGATCCTCCTGGCTCTCCGCGAGGGGGCAGACCGTGAGCTCCTCGACAGGATCTGTCGTGAACTCGATAGCGGTGTGCAGCACATTCGTGACAGGTATTCGGTTCTTGATGAGCTCAGGCGCCAGCCGGCCAGGCTGGTGGTTACCGACCTGGCTCTCTGGGAGGATGGCGGAAGCCTCCTGCTGGAGAGAATGGCGGCAGGAGCGATTGGGGTCCCCGTCATATTTATCCGTGACAGCGGCGAACAGCTGAGCGCTGGCGTGAGAGATGCATTGACCTGTACCTCGATGGAGCGTCCGTTGCTGCCCGAAGATGTGAGGAGGCTGGTCGAGAATGCTCTCGGCGGTCCCGCAGGGGCCCTGGATGGAGAGGAATCGAGGCAAGAGCCGGAGGAGTCTCCAGCCCCGACCACCCATTCTCATCACTGGCTGCCGTTTTTCTTTGAGGCCCGCAAGGCCCTGAGAACATCCGACTACAAGGGGAGGCGTTTTCGAATCGTGCTGGGGCTGTTGACACTGCACCTGGCTCCGGAATCAGTTTTCCTGCTGGAGAGGGATTCGGAAGGAACCCGCCTGCAGGCCTTTTGCGCCAGCGCCGGCGAAACCGTCGATACCGACCACCTCCTGGCCCGTATTCGAGAAGCCCTCGGTAAAAACCAGTCTGTGGGATACGGCCCCAATGGTGAATTAGCGTTTAAGCTGCCGGTTCGAGGAGGGTGCCGGCGGCTGGTCTATATCGAATTCGGAACCTCAGTGCTCGATTGGGAAACCGAGTATGTCGATGAACTTCTTCACGTCCTCGGCGAAGAGGTCTGAATTCCCGGTATCTGCAGGTCTTCCGGGGTGGAACCAGTCCCTTTTTAAGGGGGGAGGGCCCTGACCATTTGACGAACCATTGGTTTCTTTTTTCTTAAAGAAGATCACAGCGGGCATATAATTAATCGTAGTAAAAGCTCTGCATGAAAGGCGTTATTCAGCCCTGGTCTTTTTTCCCAGGTGATAAAGACACAGGAGCTTGAATAGGGGTTTGAATGAGGGTTTGATTAGGGGTTTGAACAGGGTGTAGCCGGGGGCAAGACGGTGGTTAGAAAATTTCTCCAGAAGAAAAGAACGGACATGTTCATTAACAAAGAATTTTTGCAGGGTTTAAAACAATCTTTCCGCCAGGGCAGGGAGGGTTTCCGGATTTTTATCCATCCTGCCGTTCTACTTCTGGCATTGATCCCCTGTGTTCAGCTGCGTTCCCAGGTCATCAATGAAGTGATTGCCCAGAACAGTACCCAGGACCCGGTCGATGTGGGCTGTGGGCACCCTGACATGATCGAGATCTATAACAACACCGAGGATACGATCTTTCTCGGGCAGGTCTCACTGGCCAACAGCTATTTTCTTTCTGATTCTGCCGCCGGGACAGAGCCCGTGTTTGACCCGACCACTGCCTGGCCTTTTCCCCCCAACCGCTCAACGCTCGGCAGCGGCGCGCGCCTGGTGATCTTCTGTGACGGTAACGCTACCCAGGGAACCTGTTCGCTGCACGCGGGCTTCAGTATCGAGAACGATGGCAGTGAATCAATTGTCCTGTGGGGACCTGAGCAGGCTGATGGGAGCCGCCAGGTTGTCGACAGGGTTTTCCTGCCTCCCATGGACGACGATGTCTCCTTCGGACGTGTTTCTGATGGTACGGGTGGAAACAATGTCAGCCTCGAGGACACCCTGGATCATTTTTCATTCTTTCTCCCTGGTGACACCACCTTTGGATCCTGCACCCCGATTGCGGGTGTCTGCCTGGTTCCCGGACAGAGCCGGCGCTATTGCAGTGGAGGCAGGAACAGCGGTGCTGGAAACCTTGCGCCGCGCGTCAACAGGGTTGACCAGTCCTCCAACAGCCCTGGAGCAGGGGAGGATGTCGAGCTGACGGTTCGGATTCGAGATGACAAGGTTCCGACTCCCGGCAACATTGCCGGTGTAGAGATCGTCTACAGGGTTAAGGCTCCGGGTGGAGGATTTGCTGCCGAGCAGATCGTTCCTATGGACTACGATCCGGAGTTCGGCGTTCGCTCGGAGGCCGATACACCTCTTGATCTTTTCAGCCTGTGGACAGCCAGGATCCCCGGGCAGGTATCTGGTTCCCGGGTTGAGTTCTACTTCCGTGTTGAAGATGTAGAGGGGCTCAGCGGCACCAGGCCGCGTAACCTTTGCCACCAGATGGAGGTTTACGGCGAGGGAGTAGGTCCCTGTGACCGCCAGTTTGGCCCCGAGGCGAATGGTTGCGTACGAGATCTAGAGGATGTGACCTGCCGCAATGGAACAATCGATGGCGAGGACGAGGACGGTTGTGGACAGGAAGGTGGAGGTATCCGCGGTGAACGCTACATTTCCTGTAACTCACGCAGCACCTATGCGGTCGGCTATACCCCGCGTGCAGGGGTCAGTGCGATTCTCGTTAACGAGGTCGTTCCCAGCCAGTCGGACCTGCTCACCGATCCGAGCGAGCCGCCCTGCTTGCCGGACGATCTCTGTCCTGCAGAGAATCCCGACTGCTGCCGCAGGGACGAAGACTTTGTCGAGCTGCTCAACACCTCTGACCAGCAGGTCGACCTGAGCGGGTGTTATATCTCCGACAGCTTCTTCGACCCACGCCGCTGGCAGTTTCCTGAAGGTTCCATTATTCCGGCCAACGCAAGGTTTGTTGTCTGGCTCGATAATGATGGCTCCCAGTGCCCCGATCCCGATCGCGCCGACAAGCCGTGTTTCTGGGAATGCCCGGACCCCAACCTTGTATCCATGCAGCTGAATCCGCCCCAGTTCCACGCGAGCTTCGCGATCGACGCAGATGGAGACCAGGTCTATCTCTACGACAAGGAGGAAAACAATTTCGGCCTCCTGCATGGGATTGATTTCGGCCAGCCCTCGGAGCTGTGTGGATTCACCGACGACGTTGTGGTGAATCCGGGGCGGGATGTGATGACCAACCAGTCGATCACCCTGGTCCCGGACGGATCCAGGAGCGGCCAGTTCACCGTGGTCAATACCCCAACGCCCTTGTTGCAGAACAGCGGCGGAGAGGTTTGTGACCAGGTGGTGACTTTCCGCCGGGGTGATCCTACCGGCAATGGCCAGACGGACATTACCGATGGAGTTTTCATTCTCAACTATCTCTTCCTGGGCAGCCGGGCACCTGAGTGTCTAGATGCCGCGGATTCAGATGACAGTGGAACGGTTGATCTCTCTGATGCAATCCGCATTCTCAACTATCTCTTCCTGGGAGGAGGAGCTCCTCCTGCTCCCGGACCGGCTGCCTGTGGTCCTGATCCTGTAGAGGATAACCTCGGCGATTGCGTCTACGATGCAGATTGCGGCTAGGATTCCGAGGCCGGTTCAGAAGGCAGCATTATAAGCTGGCGTCCCTGGCTCCCAGGGCCGCTCCTGCAGCCCCGGAATAGGCTCCCAGCGCAGCCTGGAGCAGGGTGGGGCATACCAGTCCGGACCCGTCCAGCCGCCGTTTAAGGCCCTTCCTGGCCGTGGGAAGGAACAACTCTGCGGCTCCTGAAATTCCGCCGCCGATGATCACTCCCCCGGGCCGCAACATCGGGACGAGCATCCCGAGGAGCTCAGCCAGGATCTCGCCGGTTCTTTCCCAGGTTGCCCGGGCGCCTGCATGGCCGGCCCTGGCAAGCTCCAGCAGCTCCAGGGTACTGCCGGCCGCAGCCTGTCTCGCCTTGGCCTTGAAGCGGCGCAGGATGCCGGCTGCACTGAGAAGGGCTTCCGCTCCCAGGCCTTTTTCTGAACAGATTGGCAGTCCGCCAACATGCCCTATGGTGTTGTTGCTGACCCGGGCCGGGGAACCCTTGATCGTGAGGGCGGCTCCAAGCCCCGTTCCCATTGTCAGGTAAAGCAGGCGCTCGATTTTTCGTCCCGCCCCGAGCCGGGCCTCTCCCACGGCTCCCGCATTGGAATCAGCTTCAAGGAAGACTTTTCTTTTCAGCCTGCCTTCGAGCCTGGCGGCCAGGTCAAGCCCATCGAGCTGCGGGAGGTTCGACAGGTGGACGATGCGCCTCAGCTTGCCATCGAGGAAGCCGGGCAGGGCGATCCCCACGGGCGCTTCAGGCAGCGGCCGAAGCAAGCCGGCGATGGCGCCAACAAAGTCTCCCTTGCCCGCATCCGCCGGCGAGGGAAATGATTGCCTGCGGGACAAGCGTCCCCTCCGAAGGCAGATGATCTTGACGTTACTTCCACCAATGTCGCAGCCAACAGTGTCCGCGACTGGAGTCCGGGGCATACCCTTAGGAGGTGATCCTTTCGATCAGGTCACCGACCCTGTTGGAATAGCCCCACTCGTTGTCATACCAGGCAAAGACCTTGGCCGAACGCCCGGTTCCGCCAAGCACCATGGTTGCATCTGCATCGAAGACTGCCGAGTGAGGGTTCGTGATGATGTCACTGGAGACGATGAGGTCTTCGGTGTACTCGACGATTCCTTTCATCGGTCCCTCGGCAGCGGTCTTGACCGCGGCGTTGATTTCTTCAGCCGTGGTGTCCTTCTCAAGCTCGACGACGAGGTCAACGATCGAGCCGTTCACCACTGGTACGCGCAGGGAGAGACCATCGAGCTTACCCTCAAGCTCGGGCAGGACTTTTCCGACTGCCTTTGCTGCCCCGGTGGTGGTGGGGATGATGTTCTGTGCTGCGGCGCGGGCGCGTCTCGGATCAGAGTGCGGCAGGTCGGCTACGTGCTGGTCGTTGGTGTAGGCATGGACCGTCGTCATGATTCCGTGATCGATACCGAAGGAGTCGTTGAGGATCTTGGCGATGGGTGCCAGGCAGTTCGTTGTGCACGAGGCGTTGGAGAGCGTCTTCTGCTCGGGGGTGATGGTGGCATCGTTAACGCCCAGGACGACCATGTTGTCAAGCGGGGCCTTCGGAGGAACGGTCAGGACGACCTTCTTGGCTCCGGCCTCCAGGTGCCAGGCTACCTGCTCGGGAGCGCGGAAGATTCCGGTCGACTCGACGGTTACGTCGATCTCGAGCTCACCCCAGGGGAGATTGGCGGGTTCGCGTTCTGAGAAGACCTTGATGCTCTGGTCTCCAACCTGGATGGCATCGTCTGTCGCTTTGACCGTGGCACTTCCGAAGAACCGGCCTGTGACGGTGTCGTATTTCAGCAGGTGGGCGAGCATGTTGTTGTCGGCCAGGTCGTTGATCGCGACCACCTCGACACCATCCCGCTGTGAAAGCACCTTGAAAACATTTCGGCCAATTCGTCCGAACCCGTTGATTGCGACGCGGATCGCCATGATGAAAACCTTTCGACTCGTGTTAATTGCTTATAGCCGGAAAATACGAAACGAGAATCTTAACAGGATAGGCTCCTAAAGTCTCTAAAGACCCACTCTGTGTACTCCCTTAATTCAGCCGGCTCATGGGTGCTGGCGATGGCTGCAGCCGTGAATCCTCCGCTCCTGGCAGCCATGAGGCCATGTACCGAGTCTTCAAAGACGACTGTTTTATCGGGTGCTTGTCCAAGCTCTTCGGCCGCCGTGAGGAAACAGTCAGGGGCGGGTTTTCCTTTCCTGAAACGGCTTCGATGGACCAGCGAGTCGAATACGTTTTCCCAGCTGAATTCTTCCAGGAGGAAGCTGACATTTTCTTCCGGGCCGGAGGTTCCAATCGCTGCAGGAATGTTTTCCTTCTTCAGGAGTCCGAGAAAATCCTCGATGCCGGGCATGGGACGGACCCGCCGGCCGGCGCAGCCCCTGTAGCAGTGCTCCTTTTCAAGGCTGAGGGCCGCCAGCTCATCGCCTATAGGCCGCCCCGCCTTTTCCCATAGCAGGGGAATGATGGTGTCATTGGCCTGGCCGAAGGTGCTCCGGATGAGCTCGAGCATTTCTTCAGAAGGCACCTGGTCTCCAGTTTCGAGGCCATGTGCTTCGACAAGCCGGATCCAGGCTTCAAGGTGGAATTCCTCGGTGTCGGCAAGAACGCCGTCCATATCGAAGATGACCGCCCGGCAACCGGTGCTTTTGAGGAAATCGAGCGCCTTCATTTCTGATTCTATTTCACTCATATCTCGATGGTATTTCTCCTGGAGGAAGACACTGGCCACCCCTGGAAGAGGTTCGCGGGTTGCCGACGGCTCATGTTAAACCGACAAATTCACCAGCTAGCGCTTGTTTTTTTAAGCGTCTGATATTTTAATCGGCCGTTTACATCTTCCCGCAGTGGTCAGGGAGGGTGCTTTAGAACTCAGAGCGATCATTAATGTCCGATCTTGCAGCCCCCGCGAATGCCGATTCAAAACTTACGGATCTCTATGAGAGCCTGGGTGAAGGGGACTCTGAGCGGATTGAGAATCTCTGGATGGAGATCCTGGAAGATACAGGCCAGCTGGCTTCCACGGTCAATGACCTCTCAGCCTTCGCGGCGGAAGGTTTGCGGCAGGGGCAGGATTCGATTATCAAGCCACTGCTTGAGCTGACCTGGGGCGCTCTCAGTGATGAATCCGGAGGCTCCGATGATTCCGGAGCCGTTGAATCTGCAGCTGCGCTCTCCGGTGTTGCTCCGGCACAGAGGGCTGCGCTCGGGCAGGTCATGGTCAGGGCCTTTCCCGCCAGGAAGGAATACCTGGCGGTATACCTTGACGCCTTCCTTGAGGAGAACGGCCCGATGTCGGCAGAGCGGGCTTTTTTCAATGCCTGCGATATCGAGAACGCGACCGACAAGGTTGCTGCCCTTGACCGCTTCAGCAAGCTGCTGCAATACCGCGCCGGTGCGGTGGTCTATCACGAATCGGGCTGGGGGATCGGCGAAATCCTGGAGGTGGATGCGCTCCTGGGGCAGGTGAGGGTTGATCTCGAGGAGAAGAAAGACCACCGGATCAGTATCGAGGCGGTTGATTCCATCCTCGACATCCTGCCGGAGGGCACCTTTCGCTGCATGCTCTATCACGGCTCTGAGGAGCTGGCCCGGCTGGTAGAGGAGGACCCCATCGAGCTGGTCCAGAAGGTCCTTCATGATTATGGAAATCCCCTTCCCCAGAAAGAGATCAAGGCCCGCATGATTGAGGGGGCCATCGATTCCGCAAACTGGACCCGGTGGTGGACCCGCACCAAGAAAAAGCTCAGGGACTCAGGTTTCTTCAGGATTGGTGATCGTTCGCCCTACCTGGTTGAACAACTCGAGGAGGCGGTCAGCTTCGAGGACGAGCTGCTGAGCCGGTTCCGCCTGGATGACTGGGTCGATTGCAGGTCTGCTGCACGGCAGATCATCAAGGGTGGACAGAAGAAATACCCGGCGGCCTATCCGGAGGTCGCCTCCGGACTGCAGGAGCTCCTGGGCAGGAGCTCGAATAAAACCAAGGCCTTTGAGATCTGCCTGCTTCTCTCGAGGGTCAAGCAGGTGGAGGAGACTGAAGAAGCTGAGGTGTCCTGGGTGGAATTCATGGAGGCCTTCTCAGTGGATGAGATCTGTGAAGCTCTCGACTCCCTGCCCGTCGGAGAGAACCCACGGAAGGTTTTCAAGCTCCTTGGGGAGACCAGGGCGGCTGATCAGCTCCCCGTTGCACTCAAGGCATTCCAGGGCAGGTCAGACAACCTCAGGAAGGTGGCCTTTGAAACCATCGACTCGATTGATCCGAAAGAGTTGAAGGATCTCTGCTCGCAGATTTGTGCGTCACCGCGTTTGTCGCCTGAGGCATGTATCTGGCTGTTGGGTTGCCGCCTCGCCGGCAAGGAGGGAACCGGTATCGATCTTCTCTCCGGGAAAACCTCACGCGAGCTCGTTATCCTGCTGATGGATCTGCTCGAGCACCTCATCGACAAGGAGGTGCGCGCAGGAAGAAACGCTGTCAAGGAGCTCATGAAAAAGGTCGAGACCCTGCTTTACTACTCCGATGGAGAGATCTTCAAAGAGGCCGTCGACCTGATGGAGTCAGCGGAGAGAAAGCTGCTCTACAAGCGGGTGCTGAGACAGCAGGCACAGCTCCCCCTGAAAGGCCCCAGGTTCCTCGAGGCGATCAGCTCTGTCGATCCGAGTGTGAACCAGGAAGACAAAATACCTGATTGGGAAAACCCGGAGATCATCTTCTCTACCGAAGCAGGCAGGGGGGTGATTGAGGAAGAGAACCGGGAGCTCCAGGATGAAAAACTTCCTGCAATCTTCAAGGCGATCGGAGATGCCGCAGAGCTTGGTGACCTGAGCGAGAATGCCGAATTCACCTCGGCCTGCGAAGAGAGGGACAACCTGGTGAGGAAGGCTGAGCAGATCCAGGAAGACCTTGAGAAGGTACAGATCATCGACTCCTCCATGGTCACGGAGGGAGTTGTCGGGCTTGGATCACGCGTTCGGGCCGAAAACATGGAGAGCGGCGAGGTCGTTTTCTACTCCGTTCTCGGTCCATGGGACGGGGGCCCAGAGGAAGGTGTCCTCAATTACCGCAGTCCTCTCGGACAGTTCTTCCTGGGCAAGGAAGTCGATGATGAGGTAGAGGTGGTCCTTCCAGGCGGTACGTCCATGTACAGGATCCTCGAGATTACCTCGATCTTCGACTGAGCCTGTTTCACACCTGCTTGAGAGCTGGTTCCGGTTGAATCTGCAAGATTCAAGGGGCGAAACCCTGTTTCCGGTTCTAAGATAACCCTGTGGGGACGATCCCGGGTATGGGGCTGCCTGATCGTCCATGGGACATCTTCGATCCCTGCTGTTTTTATTGTTCCCCTTATCTCTTTAGCGGGGTGTTTCTGCATGTCTTCAACTCATTCAACCTATCGAAAATACTACAACAACCCACAGGACCTGGTAGCCAGGCTAGAGGAGCTCATCGAAAACCGCGAAAGCTATCCCGGTTCAGAGCTCTTTCTTCAGATGTTTGAGCGGGTATTAAGACTCGTGGGGGATGAAACCTACAGCGCTGACCTGAAAATGCTGAACCACGCCCTGCTTGAATTGCGCTATGCCTTCAAGGTCTTCGCTCCCTACAGGTCTGTTCGCAAGGTGTCTGTTTTCGGCTCTGCCCGCACAGCCAAGGACCGCCTTGAGTACCGGCTGGCCGAGCAGTTTTCCAACCAGGTAACCGGACGGGGCTACATGGTGATTACCGGCGCCGGGCCGGGGATCATGGAGGCAGCCCAGGGCGGCGCCGGACGAGCCAGGAGCTTCGGTGTGAACATTCGCCTCCCCTTCGAGTCGAAGGCGAACGAGGTGATCGAAAACGATCCCAAGCTGATCCATTTCAAGTATTTCTTCACCCGCAAGGTCTGCTTTCTCAAGGAGACCGATGCGATCGTGATCTTCCCGGGAGGGTTTGGAACCCACGATGAGGCCTTCGAGTCCCTGACCCTTGTCCAGACGGGCAAGAGCGACCTGGTGCCGATTGTTTTTGTCGACCGGCCCGGGGGGACCTACTGGTCGTCCTGGCTTGATTACATCCGTACGCATCTTCGTGACGAGGGCTATATCGATGGTTTCGATGAGAGCCTGTTTCACGTCACCGACAGCGCTGAGGATGCGGTGGAGGTGGTTACCGGCTTTTACCGCAACTACCACTCAACCCGCTACGTGAGGCCGCTGCAGGTCATTCGGATGAAGGAGCCGGTGGAAGACTCCCTGCTGGAACGGCTGAACCGGGAGTTCTCCGACATCATCGTATCGGGGAAGATCGAGAGGCTCCCTGCGGCCCTGGAGGCCGAGAAAGACGAGCCACTGACAGCTGATCTTCACAGGATTGCTTTCCGCTTTGACCGCAAGAGCTACGGGCGCCTGCGGGAGCTGATCGACATGTTGAATCTCGAGCCTGGAAAACCCTGCAGCTAGGCTCTCGCCGGGGACGCTCCGGGACCTGAATATTCAAACAGGTTCTTTTCCGTTTCTAGGATCCGCAGCATGTGGAGACTTGCCGGCGGGGGGATCTTCTCTTCAAGGCGCCTCCAGATACTGGCGATGAGCACCTCCGTGGTTGGTGGCGGGGTGTCTCCGGTTTCCAGGACCTCGTTGAGGTTCCTGTGGTCAATCGGTTCGATGACATGTTCCTTGACGATCGAATCGAGGTCCTCCAGGGAGATGGCGCGTCCGGTGAGCGGATCAGGCTCGCCCTTGATGACGACCTCGAGATCGTAATTGTGACCGTGTCCTCCCTCGTAGCTGCATTTTCCGAAGACCTCGAGATTCCACTCCGGTGGCCGGTCAGGCCTGAAGAGCCGGTGCCCGGCATTGAAGCGGTAAAGACGGCCCAGGTAGACGGCACTCATTTTTCTTCTCCGTGGTACTCGGCATAGAGGAATGCATCCTCCCGCAGACGCAGCCGTGCCAGCCCTACACCCTCCCGGGTGAATTCAGGCTCGAGGAGTTTCCAGATATAGAGGACGAGGTTTTCTGTTGTTGGTATGGTGTCGGCGAAACCGTCGATCTCTTCGTTGATGTGCCGATGGTCGAACCGGCTCACAACCTGCTCCTGGAGGATCTCATCAACCCGCCGGAGATTGATCACCATTCCAGTCAGGGGGTCAACGGGGCCACTGAGGGTGGCCTCGAGCTCATAGTTGTGGCCATGCCCATGGGGATTGTTGCAGGCGCCGAAGACCTCACGGTTTTTTTCTTCGGACCAGTCCTTGCGATGGTAGCGATGGGCGGCACAGAACCTGGCCTTGCGTGTGATTTCAACTGAACCCGGGGTGCTCATGCCAGTGAGATTCCTCCATCGATGGTGATAACCGATCCGGTAGTCCAGGAGGAGTCGTCGGAAGAGAGAAAGAGAACCAGGGAGGCCACCTCGTCCGCGGTGCCGACCCGCCCCAGGGGGTGCATGCCGCCGGCGGCATCGATAAAATCAGCACCCCGGCTGCCGTGAATGGGGGTGTCGACGACACCGGGGCAGATGGCCAGTGAGCGCACACTATTGCCGGCTTCTTCAAGGGCGCAGGCGCGCGAGAGCATGAGGAGGCCGGCCTTGGCGATGCAGTAGGCTGCCGAGCCGGGTACCGGGCGCAGGCCAAGAGTTGATGCATTGTTGATGATGACCCCGCCGCCGTTTTCCCGCAGCAGGGGGAGTGCCTCCCTTGTCATCAGGAAGGGCCCCGTCAGGTTGGAGGCAAGGGCCTCCTGCCAGTCTTCATCGGTGGTGGAGGCCAGTGCGGCCGGGTTGTAGGTCCCGGCGGTGTTGAAGAGAAGATCTGCCCGGCCCCACCTTTCCCGGGTGGCCTCGACCGCCCGCCTGGCATCTCCGGGCTCCTCGTGCCGCCCGCAGACCACGAGCGCCTTGTCCTCTCCCAGCTCAGCGGCAAGCGATTCGAGCTTGGCGGCTGTTCGCCCGAAGAGGACGGCCTTGCCGCCTGCCTCGCAGTATCGCCGCGCCACTGCCAGTCCGATGCCTGAGCCGGCGCCGGTGATGATCGCGACTTTTTCATTCATTGAGCAGTCCATCTTTTTTCCTGCCGGGCACGGCAGGCTTTTTAAGGTTGAAGGCCAGACAGCAAACGATACGCTGCCCGCAGCGACATTTCAACTTGTTGAGGAGCGGGGAACTTATCTCCAGAGATCTGGCTTCGGCAAGTGGTCTGTGTTAGTAAGTACTGCTCCAGTTCGGCTGGAAAACAGAGTTGTCTCCCCCAGAAGTGGAAGGATCTCAATGAGCGACTACAAAAAACTTGTCCAGAAGGAAGCCCTGGGATTTCTTGAAGAGTCCTGGGACCAGTACAAGGCGGATGAGGGCGAGTTTGGCGGTAAGTCAGGTTTGCCGAACCTGCCGCAGTGGATTGATTCAGGTGGTACTCTTTCTACCCGGATCGGGGAGATTGCCTCGAAGTGGTCCCACAGGGATTATCTCTGGGTAGAGAGCAATACCCGCAATCCTTCCAAGGAGGCAGGGGGAGACCGTTCCAGCAAAGCTTTTGTGAGCTTCCTGCAGGATGTCCGCCACGAGATCAAGAAGCTGGCCAAGAAGAAGCGCTGAATTGCAGCTGCTTCTTTTCCAGGTACCGCGGGAGCTCAAGGGCAGTCCGAAGCCCATGCCTGCGGCGGCATCATGGCTTAAGAAAGGGTGGGCCTCTCAGCGGCTCTTTTTGCTGCCCGGGAGGGCACGGCCCATTCTCCGCCTCGCGTTGATCATCTTACGCCCCGCCTTGGTCTTCATGCGGTAGCGAAAGCCCCGTCGCTGGCGTTTTCTGGAGGTTGTGCGGATTCTTACTTTCATGGTCTGCTCTCTAGCTCAGTCGGTTGATACGACTTTTACTGGAAGCCGCGGATTATATTCCCTTGTGAGGATCAATTCAAAGAACAATCTTGCCGCGGCCGAGAATGTCGTGGAGATGGACCAGTCCGGTCGGCTTGCCAAGATGGTTGATTACCGCAAGTGAAGTAATACTACGTACTTCCATGATCTGCAGAGCATCTTTTGCAGAAGCATCGCCGTCAATGGTGAGGGGATTGCTGCTCATCAGCTCTTTGACCGGTGTCTCGAGGTTAACCGGCTCCGCCGCGCCGGATTTTTCTGCCAGGATCCTGCGCAGGTCACCGTCAGAGAGGATGCCCGAAAGTTCCCCGCTAGCTGAAACCACCAGGGTTACTCCGATGTTTCCCTTTCGTGACATTTCACCAATGGCCTCAGAGAGCGTGGCCTGTTCAGGGACGACCGGCAGGTCATCTCCTTCACGCTGCAGGTCCTTTACCTGGTAGCGCAGGCGTTGGCCGAGGCTGCCGCCGGGGTGGAAATCAGCGTAGTTTTCTGCCGTGAAGTTTCTTTCCTCCAGCAGCGCCATGGCCAGGGCATCTCCCAGGGCCAGGGTGACGGTGGTGGAGGCAGTTGGGGCCAATCCCAGCGGGCAGGCCTCCCGCTCGACTGCCGTGTCGAGGGTCAGCACGGCCAGGCGGGCCAGGGAAGAGTCGCTGCTGCCGGTGAAGGCTATGATCTCTACTCCCAGCTGCTTTGCGGCATCGCAGACAGCCAGCACTTCAGCTGTTTCTCCGCTGTTGGAGAGCGCCAGGAGAATATCGCCGGCGGACAGCATGCCGAGGTCGCCATGGAGGGCTTCGACGGTTCGCAGGTAGAAGGCGGGGGTTCCGGTGGAGGAGAGGGTTGCTGCTATCTTCTCGCCGATCGTGCCGGACTTGCCGACCCCGGTCAGGGCGACACGCCCACCGCAGGCGAGAAGTTTTCTGACCACCTCGCTGAAGGTCCCGTCGAGACCGGCAGCCTTGCGGAGGATGGCATTGCCCTCCTCTTCGAGAATTTTCCGGCCCCTGTCGATAATGTCGTCAGATTGTGCGCACATGGCAATGAGGGTTAACACCCCGGGGGGGTGGTGTAAAGCGATAATGCGG
>CAZTRG010000065.1:0-5879 GCA_964615885.1 uncultured Planctomycetia bacterium
CGACCTTCAAGGGCGCCCTCGATGAACACGACTGGCTGAAGCCTGACGGAGATGCGGGCAGCGGACGCTACCTCTCGGTTCTTCCCGAGAGCATCCTGGCGAAATGGAAGGCCGAGACCGCAGCACTCGATGCCCAGGCAGGCCAGCTTCGAAAAGAGCTGGCGGAAAAAAGAAAGAAACGCTCAGCCGAGCTGAAGGTCGCACCCGCAGAACTTGAAAAGAAAGATGGCGACTTCAAGAAGACGGTCGAAAACACCAACAAGCGCATCAAAGAGCTCGAAAAGAAGCAGCCCGGGAGGCCCCTGGTGCGCGCACTGTGGGACCGGGGGACGCCTTCTCCAACCTACCTGCTCAAGAGAGGCAGCTACCTGACTCCGGGGCAGCCGGTCAAGGCCGGCGTCCTCTCCGCTCTCCGTGAGAAAGGAAAACCCTTCCGGCCGGCTCCTCCCTGGGAAGGAGCCACCTCCACCGGCAGGCGACTCGCCTTCGCACGCTGGCTGACCAGTCCGAAACATCCACTCACCGCCAGGGTGATGGTCAACAGGATCTGGAAACACCATTTCGGCCGGGGAATCGTCAACACCCCGGATAATTTCGGGAAAACCGGTGCAAAGCCCACCCATCCCGAGCTGCTCGACTGGCTGGCTTTGCGGTTTATCGAGAACGGCTGGAGCATCAAGAAGATGCACCGGCTGCTGATGAGCTCAGCGGCCTACAGGCAGTCTTCTGTTGTTTCGGCCCTCCAGGAAAAGAAGGACCCCGAGAACCGGCTCCTCTCGCGGATGCCGCTGGCAAGAATGGAAGCGGAGGTGGTGCGCGACTCGATCCTCAGCATCGCCGGCCGCCTCGACCTGACTCCTTTCGGAGCAGCCGATGGGGTTGAAAAACGCGATGACGGCCTGGTGACCTCTAAAACCCGTACCGGCAAAGATTCAGACGGGTGGAGGCGCAGCATCTATGTCCTGCAGCGGCGCACCCAGAGGCTCACGATCCTCGACAATTTCGATCTTCCGCAGATGAACCCCAACTGCACCCAGCGAAATGAATCTGTTGTCGCCCCCCAGGCGCTGCACCTGCTCAATAACAAGAGAGTCCACCAGCTTGCCGGTATCTTCGCGGCCCGGGTCCTTGAGGAGGCCGGAGCAGAAGAGGAAAAACAGGTCAGACGGGCCTACCTGCTGGCTGCCTCCCGGCCACCGCAGAAGGATGAGCTCGAATCGGCCCTGGCCGGGCTCAGGGCTCTCAAGAAAAAATGGCTGGCAGAGGACAAAGATGCGGAGCCGGGGACCGCCTCACGCCGGGCACTCGAAAATTTCTGCCACGCCTTGATTAATTCAGCCTCCTTCCTTTATATCGACTGAAACCATGCAAGCTGAAAACACACATCCACAGCAGCAAGGATCGCTCAGCCGGAGAAACTTCTTCGACCGGGTGGGAACCGGCCTGCAGGGCGCCGCCCTCGCCTCCCTGCTTTCAGCCGATCTCTACGGCGACGAGCCGGCAAGCACCCGCCGGAATCTCCCGGTGGGACTCGATGCCCGCAGACCGCACCATGAACCGGCGGCGAGGTCGGTCATCCAGCTGTTCATGCACGGCGGCCCGAGCCAGATGGATCTCTTCGACCCCAAACCTGAGCTCCAGAGGCGCCATGGCGAATCCTATTTCGAAAAGATCGCCGGCGAGGTGGAGAACCCCGCCGCTGCAGGTGCCCTGTTCAGGAGCCCCTTTAAATTTTCAAAGCACGGCGCCTCGGGGATGGACTTCTCGGAGCTCCAGCCCCACCTCAGCCGCCATGCCGATGACATCGCCCTGATCCGCTCGATGCAGACCACCAACCTGACCCATGAGCCGGCCCTCTGGAAGATCTCCTGCGGCCGGATGCTGACCGGACTGCCCACCCTCGGCGCCTGGGTGACCTACGGCCTGGGAACAGAGAACCGGAACCTGCCGGCCTACGTGGTGCTCGATGACCCCAAGGGGCTACCGGTCAACCATCACCAGAACTGGCAATCAGGCTTCCTCTCTCCCCTCTACCAGGGAACCCGCTTCCGCTCAACCGGCTCGCCGATCCTCAACCTGAAACCCGAGTTCAATGAGCCTGCGGGCATCACCCGCCAGGAGCGCGACCTGATCGCCAGGCTCGACCGAATCCACAAGAGCCGCCGGCCTGCACAGCCGCAGCTGGGCGCCAGGATCTCGAGCTATGAGCTTGCCGCGAGAATGCAGCTGGAGGCATCCGATGCGCTCGACATCAACCGCGAAAACAAACAGACCAGGGAGATGTACGGAATCGGCAAGGACCCCACCGACTCCTATGGAAAGCGCTGCCTGATCGCCCGGCGGCTCGTCGAACGCGGAGTCCGCTTCGTCCAGCTCTTTCTTGAGTTCCAGGTCTGGGACCATCACACGCAGATTTTCAAGGGACTCAAGTCAGCCTGCGCCCGGACCGACCAGCCCATCGCCGCCCTGCTGCGGGATCTCAAGGAGCGGGGCCTGCTCGATTCGACCCTGGTGGTCTGGGGCGGAGAGTTCGGCCGCCTGCCGATTGCCCAGCTCGGCGACAACAAGAGCGAGAAACATGCCGGGCGCGACCACAACAAGAACGCGATGTGTACCTGGATGGCCGGCGCGGGTGTCCAGGGAGGCAGCATTCACGGAGCAACCGATGAGCTCGGTTTCTCAGCGGTCAAGGACCAGGTCACCGTGCAGGACTGGCATGCGACCATCCTCCACCAGCTCGGACTTGACCACCACAAGCTCACCTACAACCGCAACGGCTTCGAAGAGAAGCTAACCGGCACCTTCGAGGCGAAGCTCATCAAGGGAATCCTCAGCTGAGAGTCCCGCGGGCTTAAAAATCATCCCCTCACCCTGCAATTATCCCCACCGGGGGCTCAAAGTCTGTACTATGAGCGGGCTTTGTGAAAACCGGAGCCCCACAGGGCCCCTTCCGCAATCCTATAGACCAGGGAAACCGTAATGAACCGTAAAAGCGCCATCACCTGCGCAGTTGTAGCAGCCACCGCAATCCTGGGACTGGGCATCATCGCCCAGGACTTCACAACGCTGCCTCCGGAGGCCGGCTCAACCGAAAAACAGATCCGCGCCTTGAAAACAAGCCTCTCAGCAGCCATTGCAACCGCCGAAAAGAGCGCCGGTGGCGTTGCCTACAACGCAGCCATGAAACTTGATGGTGAGAAGCCTAGCGTAGAGGTAACCGTCTACGGCGGGGGCAAACAGACGAGGGTGAGCATCGATGCCGCCAGTGGCGCAGTCGCCTCGAGCACCGTGGTCCCCCGCTTCCCCGGCGATCCTGTCACCGGTGAACCCACCAAGACCGATACCGGCCTGCAGTACTTCGATATCAAGGTCGGCAAGGGCGCCTCGCCCAAGCCCACCTCTGCCTGCACCGTGCACTACAGCGGCTGGCTTGTCGATGGAACCATGTTTGACAGCTCCGTCAAGCGCGGCCAGCCGGCCACCTTCCCCCTCAACCGGGTCATCCCCGGCTGGACCGAGGGTGTCGGCGGCATGAAGCCCGGCGGCAAGCGCAAGCTGATCATCCCCTTTTCCATGGCCTATGGAGAAGGTGGCCGTCCGCCGATCATTCCGCCCAAGGCGACCCTGATCTTCGACGTCGAGCTCATCAGCTTCAAGGACGAGTAAGGCACCGGTCGTCGCTAGTCGGGCCGCTATTCGATCTGGGTAGCGGCCTCCATCAGCTTCTCCTCGGTGGCCTCAGCACGGGTGAATTCCCCGGTGAGGCGGCCCTCGCAGAAGACGATGATACGGTCGCAGACCGTCAGCAGCTCGGGAAGCTCGCTGGAGGTCAGGAGGATGCCGAGACCATCGCGGCAGAGGCTGTCCATCAGGCGGTAGAGCTCAGCCTTCGCCCCGACGTCGACTCCGCGGGTGGGGTCGTCAAGCAGCAGGACCTTCGGATGGGTCCGCAGCCAGCGGGCAATAATGGTTTTCTGCTGGTTGCCGCCGCTGAGGCTGGTGACCTGGGCATCCGGTCCGGCCGTCTTGATCGCCAGCTGGCTGATCGATTCTTCGGCGGCGGCAGCCTCCTTGCGCCGGTCAATCTGCCGAAGCGGCATGGAGACAAGCTCGTCGAGAGTGCACATGGTGATATTGTTGCCGACACTCATCTGGGAGAAGAGCCCGAGACGCTTGCGGTCCTCTGTGACAAGGGCGACACCGGCCGCCTTGGCCTCGGCAGGATGCCGGAAGCGAACACTCTCTCCATCGAGGACCACCTCGCCCTGGTAGGGAATCTCTGAGGCGCCGAAGAGACACTCCATCAGCTCGGTACGGCCGGCCCCCATGAGCCCGGCGATACCGAGGATCTCACCACCCTGCAGCGAGAAGCTGATATCACGCAGGCGCCACTCCTTGGCATGGCCCGGCCAGGGCAGCGACAGGTTCTCTACCCGCAGGATCTCCCCTTCAGGCTTGCGCGGCTCGTCGAAGCTCGTCGCCTCGATCTCCCGGCCCACCATCAGGTGGGTAACCTGGCGCGGGTCGGTCGCCTCGCGCTCAAGCGTCTCCACCAGCTGTCCATCGCGCAGGACCGTGATCCGGTCTGAGAGCCGGAAGATCTCGTCCATCTTGTGCGAGATATAGAGGATCGTCACGTTCTGTTTGCGCAGGCGATCGATGACCCGGTAGAGGCGCGCCACCTCCGACTCGGTCAGGGCGCTGGTGGGCTCATCCATGATCAGGATCTCGGTGTTGAGCGACAGCGCCTTGGCGATCTCGATGAGCTGCTGGTCGCCCACCCGCAGGGCCCCCGCCCTCTCGCGCGGGTCGACGTCGCATTCAAGGCTCGCCAGCAGCTCACCCGCAGCCCCTTCCATAGAGGCATCGTCAAGCAGGCCGAGACCGCGAACCTTCTCACGGCCCAGGAAGATATTGGCCGCTGCCGAGAGCTCCTCGACCAGGTTGAGCTCCTGGTGGATGATACTGATCCCCGCCTCCTCGGCGGCCCGGGTACCGGAGAAGCGAATACCTTCACCCCTCAGCTCAAGCTCACCCTCGTAGTCCGTGATCACCCCGGAGAGGATCTTCATCAGCGTGCTCTTGCCGGCGCCGTTCTCGCCGACGATCGAATGGCACTCGCCCTCGCGAATATCACGCTTGACGCTGTCAAGCGCCACGACACCCGGGTAGCGCTTGGTGACCTCGCGGATACTGATCAGGGCTGCGGCGCTCATGAGGCCTGCTCCGTATTCGAACGCGATTCCAGCACTCTCCTTGCGACCAGCACAGCGCAGGTCACACCGGAGACAATGCAGCCGGCGATCACCTTATCCCGGGAATCATCCGTTGAGGAATCTCCATCACTGGTAACCAGCATGGCCACGAGCCCCATGAGGACCGTGAGGGAAATAATATTCACCACCCCCAGGGCACCCGGGAAGAATTTCTTTCGGTCTCCCTTTTGCGAGCGCAGCTCGTTGAAGGTCACCGCCAGCACCACCAGCAGGCCGACGATCATCCCCTGGAACTCGTCGGGGTTGTCCTTCACCGTCTTCGCCACCGCATCGATCACCACTCGCAGGAAGATCGCACCCAGCACGATCCCCGAGATCGTTCCGAGTCCGCCGGCCAGGGAGCAGCCCCCGACAACGGCGGCGGCGATCGCGTTGAGCTCGTAGCCGAGGCCGTCACGATCCGGCATCGAACCGCCGACATAGCTGGAATAGAGGATCCCGGCCAGTGCCGCGGTCATGGTACCGATACAATAGGCCAGCCATTTCTTCTTTTCGGTCGAGATACCGCTGAGCCTGGCGGCATCCTCGTTGCCGCCGATGGCGTAAAGATGACGGCCGGTGACCGTCGAGCGCATGAGGGTAAAGAGAACCAGCGCCACCACC
>CAZTRG010000066.1:0-27134 GCA_964615885.1 uncultured Planctomycetia bacterium
GCAGGAGCTGCTGATGGTGCAGTTGCATCGTCGGGCGCAGGAGCTGCCTCTGGCGCAGGAGCAGCCTCAGGTGCAGGAGCAGCCTCAGCCTGGGCGTCCCTCTGGATCTCTTCCTTCATCTTGCGCCCGACTTTGAACTTAACCGTTGTCTTTGCAGGTACCTCAACGCGATCCCCAGTCCTGGGGTTGCGCGCCACTCGCTTGGCTTTCTCTTTCGGCTCAAACACACCGAAGTCACGAAACTCCAAGCGGTTACCTTTCGCCAGCTCCTCGATAATGGCGTCCAGAAAACCCTGTATCACTTCTTTAGCCTGAATTTGCTGAACCTTTGTTTCGTCAGCAATCTTCTGCACCAGTTGACGCTTTGTAACCGTTTGCATTGAAGCCTCCTAAGAGTCCGCCAGAACCCCAGAGCAGATCACAAGTCGCCCAAACAACTTTTCCAAGATTCTCGGAACTCCACCAGGAGTTTCAAGAGTCAAAAACGGGTGATCCACTCAAATGATCACGGCGAAGTGCCGTATTTTCTTATCAGGGGATTAGTTATGTCTGCGTCAGCATATATTAAACCAATATTCTCTGACAAGTCAGAAATCACATTTTCCTGTCGTAAACATCCATCTCTAAAGGAGTTCCCGAACCAGCAGGCAAACTTCTTTTTCGCCCTGGCCCTCAAGTTCCTGGACGCCCGGAGACGATAAAGCACTAAGGAAAAAAAGGGTTTGGGCGGCAGTTTTGTTTCAGGCTTAACCCAGGGTTAACAGAACCCTGACCTTGAACCCAAGCTGCCCGGTCAAGTCACTCGCAACTGAAATAATCATCTGTATTTAAGGAGAAGCTGTGATGCTTGAATCACTTTCTACGGAACAACTTGAGTTCATTAAAGCCATCGAGCGGTACAAGAATGACAAGAAGAAGCTCTTCCTCTCCTGGTCTGAAGTCCTCAACATTCTGAAAGACCTGGGCTATGAGAAGGTCGGCGCAAAAAGAGAAAGCTGCGTGCAGACTCCCGCGTCTCTGAACGAGACCTCCGCCCCCAAGCCCGATCGCCTGGCTCGCAGCATGGAAGCCTGTAAAGCAGGTATGACTGCCAGGACCACCAACTGAAACACCGTTTTGAAAGATAACCGGGCACGGGAAACATCCTTCCTCCTTTGCCCGGTTATTTTCATCCGGCCGGATTCTCGACCCTCTCCCACCACTCCTTTTCGAGCTCTCCGGTAGAGCGGCCGTAGATCCGCTCAAAAGCTGCCGCGGCAGAATGCTCTTCAGCAATAGCCCTTAAAAGCAGCCTCAAACGAAAGGGCTTGTACTCCTCTGCAAGAAACTCGACGAAGCCGAGTCCCTGCAGATAGACCCATCTTGCCAGCGCAACATCGTCTATTTTTCCCAGGCGGGCCGGCATCTTCTTCAGGGGAATTCGAATCTCTTTGGATTCTTTCAGGCGTGAATAGACGGCATCGCGGGTATAGGAAGCCTCGAAGTACTGGGCAATTCCTTCGTTGAGCCACATCGGGCACTCCGCCGCCAGCTCGACGATCAACAGGTGCACATATTCATGGCGTAAAACCTCCAGCAGCTTCCTGAAAGCCGGAGATTTCTCATCAACATCAACTGGAACCGGCAGCTTGATCTGGCCATCGTAAAAACCCCCTACCCAGTGCTGCGAACCAGTCGCCTCGTAGAACCGGCCCTGGGAATAGAGAACCACAGGCACCTTGTTGCGCGGCCACACCCCCAGCGCCTTGCCAAGCCGCACGTAGTTCCTCTCCAGCTCGACCTGTAAACGAGTTGCCAGCTTAGGCGGAATCTTCGGATCTATCTTGAGCTTGAAATGCTTCAGCGAGACCGAGGGGAAGCTGTTGAGCACCCCCACCTCTGATTTCAGACGTTTCACAAGAAAGGCGGATTCGTCATCTGCAGGGTCCAGCCGCAGGGAGAGAGACAGTCTCTTGATAGCCTCACCCGTCAGGCCCTTGCGGTAATCAAGCAGCCCCAGGAGCTTGTGAGTCGGGGCATAATCGTCCCTGGCTGCCAGCGAAGCCAGCAGGTAGGTTCGTGCCTCGCCATCTTCATGCCGCATGAAATAGAGGTAGCCCAAACCAAAATTGGCGTAGTAATCCTCACTGATACCGATGGCCTTGCGGAAGGTCTCCTCAGCCAGTCCCCCCTCCGATTCACTGATGTACTCAAAGCCCATGCCGGCGATCGCATGTGCGAGGTCACCCTTGATGGGATCCCTGGCAGCTTCCGGCGCGACTGCAAGCGCCTTCTCAAAAGCCTCGATGGCCTGGAAGTAACGGCCGGCAGCATAATGCCGGGCTCCTGCCTGGCGAAGATCCTCATGATCTGCCCCTGCGGCCACCCCCCAGGCCAGCATCAAGATAAGCAGCCAGGGTGCAGAGCGAGTCCGCAGAGGGAGTGTTTTCCCTGTTCTCCGCAAAGCAGTATTAACAATCAGCACACTCATACATTCCAGTTAAGTAGCGATAGAATGGGTTGTCAACTCAGGAAAGAACTCCGGTGAGCTTCTTCTCCCCCTTCCCTATCTTCCCCCCAGCAGCTAAAAAGTAATCACAAGTCTTTCACTCAAGCCCGCAAACTACCCGAATCACCATGGCCGGAAAAAAAAAGCGCCGTCCCC
Organism: uncultured Planctomycetia bacterium; assembly: GCA_964615885.1. Lineage (GTDB taxonomy): Bacteria > Planctomycetota > UBA8108 > UBA8108 > UBA8108 > UBA8108. The sequence continues at coordinate 2,645 of CAZTRG010000066.1, forward strand.
GGAAGCGACCTTCTGCACGCAAAAGTCTCGAAGACCGGCGAATTGACTGGATCAGCAGTCTTCCTGAACTCGAAGCCGGCAACCGGCTTTCGCTTGGCCTTGGAGACGATGCCGCGGTATGGCAGGCTCGCCCGGGATACAAAACTGTTCTCACCGTCGATTCACAGAGCGAGGGAACCCACTTCATGCCCGGCTGGCTGAGACCCGGCGAGATCGGCAGCCGCGCTGTCAGCTCCAGCATCAGCGACCTGGCTGCCATGAACGCCAGGCCGGCAGTAGTCCTCGTCTCCATCCTCATCGAGGCAACTCGCACAGAGACCTTCTTCCGCAAACTCTATGGCGGAATCGCAGCTGCCTGCAAAGATTACAAGGTCCGTATAGCCGGGGGCAATATCAGCCGGGGGCCACTCTCGGTAAGCATCACAAGCATTGGAGAAGCCCGGCAAAAGGACATTACGAAACGGGACCGGCTGGCCGATGGGGACGAAATCTGGGTAACCGGCTGCCCCGGGCTTGCCCGTCTCGGACTGCTGCAGCTACGCGACAGGGTTTTCGGGCGCTCAAGTTTTCGCGACATACCAAAGGCCCTGGATTCTTTCAAAAACCCCCGGGCCAGGATCGAGGAAGCCGCCGCACTCGGACGCAGCTGGAAACCCAGGGCTGTCATCGATCTCAGCGATGGCCTCTGGCGGGACCTGGGGCATCTGCAGGAAGCCTCCCGGGCGGCAGGAGATGCCCCCGCTGCAGGCATCATTATCGAGGAAGAGGCCCTCAAGGGGCTTGAGCCCCTTGGAGAGCTCTGTAAAAGGGCCGGGCTCAATCCTGCTGCCATTGCCCTTGCCGGGGGTGAAGACTACGAGCTGATGCTGGCCATTCCTCCCGGAACCGCCAGCGCAGCCCGCCTAGGGGCCTTCAAAACCAGGTTTGGTGTTCCCCTCACCCGGATCGGAAAAGTCAGCACAGAAAAGGCCGGGTTGTGGCTGAAAAACGGTTTGCAGGGTACTCTTACCCGGCTGGAAGGAAACAGCTTCGAGCACTTTTAACAGGAGCCGGAGAAAACAGCCTTCCAGGGCCTGGTTCAGGTGTATTTCCGGGTTTTGGGTCTCTTTCAACCAGGTATTTGGCGCCTGGTAGCTGAAAACCGGCTCGGAATCGTTATTTGCAGCTTTGCAGGCATGTTCCGATTCGACTGCAAATGGCTTAATCAGGCTGTTTTAGTGTGGAAAGCCACTCTGAATAGTCGATGAACAACTTACGAGGAAGTCTCAGGTGTCTTGACATTATAGGAAGACCACCTCAAAATAGATCCTTAGTCTGCATTTAGAATTTCCGTATGTAATGAAGCAAGTTTGGCGCAAAAAAACCAGGGAGGGTGTCCTTGGAGCGCCGGGAGAACTCTCAAAGAAATCTCCCGCCAGGTGCTAGGCCAAACGAGTTTGACCAGTCTTCAAAAGACTTAAGTCCTGAAATGAGGAATTCTGCGGTTTTCAAAGCCGCAGGTACCAACGATATGCTGAAGAAATTACTTCTCTGTGTTGGAATGTTGAGTGTCGTTGCAACCCCCGGTTGTATGACCACCGAACCTACGATCTACAGCTGGCCGCATCACAAGCGCCGGATCCGTGCAGTCCTTGATGACCTGCATGAATTCCACGTGGATTTCGACAGGGTCCTCTTCGACATGGAAGAATACCCCCGGGAGCTCGACTACTGATCTCCTGACCCTTCGGGGTAAAATGGAAAACGAGGAAAAGGCGGGAACCCGGCGTTTTGGGTTCCCGTTCTTTTTTTGTGCGTGGCCCCCCCACACGGCACAGGGCCTGGAATGATCAAGCGCCCCTGGACAGGATGGCCTCTGCCACTTCTAGAGGATCCAGCTCCCCCTCCACCGGGATCCACTCGACGTCCATCTTGCGAAACCAGGTCAACTGCCGCTTGATAAAGTTCCGGGTGTTTTTCTGGATCCTCTCGATGATGGTGCCCCGGCTCTGCCCGGCCTCCAGCCCCTCCCGGATTTCCCTCAGGCCGATACACTGGGAAGCGCTGCGCCCCGGGGGCGGCTCACGCCTAAGCAGGCTCTCGCATTCCTGGAAGAGCCCCTGCTCTACCATCCTGAGAACTCTCTCGTTGGCCCTGGCGTAAAGCGCCTCCCGCTCCCAGCCAAGACCGAAAAGCGCCACATCCCTTCGAGGTTCCCGGGGAGCTTCCCAATTCCAGGAATCACTGAGGCGCTCTCCGGAGCTCTCGAAAAACTCCAGCGCCCTGATAATCCGGCGCTCGTTAAACGCCTCCAGCTTCCGGGCGGCAGCAGGGTCCACCTGCTGAAGACGTTCATGCAGGTGCTCTATTCCGTGCTCACGAGCCTCCCTGACCAGCCTCTCCCTGATCTCCCAGTCAGCACCGGGCCCATCTGCAAGTCCATCGAGAAAGCCCTTCAGGTAGAGCCCTGTCCCCCCCGCAATCACCAGGGGACGCGACTCAGCCGCCTCGGCTTCAACCACCTTCTCCAGCAGAGGCAGGTACCGCCCCACGCTGAAAGAATCCTCAGGATCGACCAGGTCGATCAGGTGGTAGCGGCACTGGCTGCGGCGCTCGGGGGGAGGCTTGGCGGTGACAATGTCCATGCCTCGATAGATCTTCATGGAGTCCATGCAGGCAATCGAAGCGCCCAGGCGCCCGGCCAGCTCAAAGGCCACGCTCCCCTTGCCGCTGGCTGTTGGACCGGTAAGGATAATCTGAACCATAGCGACAGGAATAAAACTCCCCTGCGGAGGCCGCCGTCAAGCGGATTCATGCACCGAAGTCGATTTCGAGCTCGGTCAACTCAACCTCGGTGCGAATAACCTGGTCCAGGGCCTCCACCTGCTCCTGTCCGCACTGCGGCTGGACAACGAAAAACTGCCTCAACTCCTCGCTGAGCTGAGACAGGGATTCAAGAGCACCCACCACCCTGGGGCTATCCATCATCTTGAAGGGCTCATCGAGGAACATGAACTGCTCCTGGCGGGTGTGAGAGGTGATATGCGCCTGCGCAAGCCCCAGCCGCAGGCCAAGCATCAGCGCCTCGTTGGTCCCGCCACTGAGCTCGGCTGCCTGGATAAAATCACTTCGGTCGCTGGCAAAGATCAGGATCTCAAGGTCGGGCGTCAGCTTGACATCCCTGTACCGCCCATCGGTCAGCCTGGGAAGTATACATTTGAGATAGCTGCTCAGCGTCGGGCCGACCTTTTCACGGGTCGTCGCACTACACAATTTGAGCAGGTCACAGGCCGCCCGCCTGTCATCAATCTCCCCGCGAATCTGCATTGCAGCGCTCTCATACTCAGCAACCTTCTCATCCAGCGCCTCTTTTTTTGCCTGCTGCCCCTCTGCCTCTCTGAGCTCATTGCTGATCCTGTCCCGTGAGCTCTGGGCCTTCTTCAGGCTGGCCTCGCTCTCCTTGAGCTTCTTGGTGGAGAGCTGGCTGAGCTCATTGATCCGCTGCTTGCAGGCTTTTTCATTTTCAACCTGCTCAAGAATCAGGTCGGTATAGTCTCCTGACTCTTCAGCAGAATCGAGTCCCAGCATAGAAGAATACCTGCCGCGAAACTCCTCGAGCCGCTTGGCTGCCAGGCCGGTAACGAAATCCTTTGCGGCCTCGACATAATCACGCGGGGCCCCGGAATTCTTGAGCTCCTCAAGCCTCAGGTAATCCCTGATCCTGGACTTGGTGGACTGGATCTGCTTGTTCAGCCGGGAGATGTTCTTCGTGAGTCCCCTGGAATGAGACTGGACTCCGCGATAACCGACAAATTTCATCATCATAAAGAGCAGAGCCAGGAAGCCGAGCCCCCCACAACCAAACTGCAGATACCTCGGGTCCAGGCTCTCTGAAATACTCTCCAGCAAGGCCGGCTTGATGGAAAAAACAGCGGCTGCAGCGGCAAAGATAAAAAAGAAAACCGCGGCGACAACCAGCGCCGTGAAGCGGCCGGACAATGAGACGGCCAGGCCGGCCTTCTGCTGCTCCAGGTTGCCCAGGCGTGTCTTCAGGGTGTTTTCTCCGCTGCCATAAAGCTCTGATTCGAGCACTTCCCGAGCCTCGATACAATTCCGCCTGAGATCCTTGTAGGCATCGAGAAACTCATTGGTGCTCTCCAGGGCCTGCCGGATTTTCCCGGTTTCAGAAGCCAGCTGGCTGTCCTCGAGCTCACCGTCAAGGCATTGTGACTGCAGGGCCTTGTAATTCTCCAGCAAACCGTTAACCCCGTCTTCGAGGTCGGTGCCCCTGGCGGAGGCCAGCTCCCTGAAGCCGCTGCCCCTGCCATTGCCTCCCCCCTGGAGCCCCTTGTAGGCAGCATTGACCCGCGAAGCCACCTCCACCGAATCCTTGACACGCACATATTCAAAAACAGAATTTTCCTCCTCCTGGCGCAGCTCGGGAATCCGCTCCGAGGTACGGGAGAAGCGCTCGATCTGCTTGAGGTTCCTGCCGATATCTTTCTGGTAGTGGCCGAACTCCCGCTCCAGCTGCTCGATCTCCGTTCCAATTCTTTCGGCGGCGCTTTCCATCTGCCGAACGCCGGTCATCCGCTCAAGGAACTCCCGTTGCGAATCGTCAACCTGGCGGCTTCCGTACTGGTCATGGTAGAAGGCGTGGTGAAACTCAAACAGGTCGAAACCGATGTGGGTCTGGATAAAGGCCTCGACCTCTCGATTTCCACGAGCCACTTCGTCCTTGCCGGGCAGCTCCATGATCTTTGCGTAATTCGTCCCGAAGCGGTCAATCTCCCGGTAAACACGCAGCAAACGCTTTCTGCCGGGTTCGATGCCAAGAACGAAATCAATCTCGATACGCATGTATTCACTGCCCCAGTGAATGAGACTTTCAAGCGGGCTGTCCTTGGACATCCGGCTCTGGCCGAAGAAAGCGAAGAGGATCGCTTCGCCGATCGTGCTCTTACCCGACTCGTTGGGCCCCAGGATACCGATCACGCCGCTGTCGGGCAGGCCTGTAAGGCTCAGCCTGGCGAATTTCATGAAATTCTCAGCTTTGATCGATCGAATGATCATCAGTCAGCTTCCCCGCCTTCCAGGGCCTCTCCATCGGGGGACGGCTCCTGCTCTTGCGGATCAGGAGCCAGGCCGAGGCTGATGGACAGACGATTGCCGGCAATCTCAAAGCCCCTCGACAATCTCTCGAGCTGCTCCTGGCTGCCGGTGCTCTCCAGGCCGCGAGAGCGGTTCTGGTAGACCCGCTCCAATTCCTCGAGAGGACCTCTCATGCGAATCCCGCTGAACAAACAGGCACCCGGCTCCCCCGGATCACTGCCGGCAGGCGAAGAAGCTTCTTCCCGCCCTTCGGGGAGCGGTCTGGGTGAATTTTCTGGCATCGGATTTTCCCTGTAACTCTTAGTTATATCGGTCGAATAGCGTTTCGCGTAAACCCATATCGCTGGAGTCTAGTCAACTTACAGGCAACTTACAATTGATCATTATCGGCCCTGGCTCCTTCGAGCCCGGCGAGCCGGTCGGCCCATATTGTACTCTCTGAGCTGAAGCTTAGGCGGCGGCAATTCCCGGGCTCTCCGCCTGCCCCGGAATCCCCGGAAAACGACAACTCCAGGAGCAGCCTCTCAGACGGCATGAGCTCGTCCACCCGGTCGGCCCATTCCACCACCAGGACCGCTCCTGAGGCGAGAGCCTCCTCGAAACCAAGCTCATCAAGCTCACCAGGACTGCCCAGCCGGTAGGCATCATAGTGCCGTACCACCAGGCGCCCCTGGTAAATCTGTTCGAGAACATAGGTCGGGCTGTTCACCCGCATGTAATCTTCACAACCCACGCCGCAGACCAGTCCCCTTGTAAAGGTTGTCTTGCCGGAACCGAGGTCACCAACCAGGGCCAGCACCTCACCTCCCTTGAGACCTTCACCCAGCTGCCGGGCAAGCTCGAAGGTCTCCTCGGCGCTCTGGGTCAGCCTTTCAACTCTATCCATTGAACAGATCCCAATCTCCCCACACCGGAAACTCTACCCGGAAACGGAAAAAACGGCCTCAACCACTCGCCGTCGGCCTGGGGCTCGGCTCCCACTCTACCCGGGGACAATCCCCCCAGAGCAACTCCAGGTCGTAATACTTGCGGCTCTCTTCGAGGAAGAGATGGACCACGACGCTGTCAAGGTCGAGAAGAACCCAGCGCCCATCGCGGCCGTGATGCCCTTCCTTGTGAAAGTTCTCAGCCTGGTCATCGACAAGCCCCTCTGCCCGCAGCACCTTGGCCAGGTCGCTTGCGGCCGTCAGCAGGTGCCTGGAGGTAAGACCGGTGGCTATCACAAAGAAGTCGGTGATCTGGATCGTATCACCCACTTCATAAATCTCGATGTCTGAGAGCTTATTCTCGTCAAGAATCTGCGCACAGCGCCTGACCGTGCTGGGCGAATCCGCCGTGGTGCCGCTCAAGACCACCTCCATCGGGATAAAAGGCTCATAATTGAGTATAATACTAGAACCATGCCTGTGCTTCGCGTAAGAAAAGGAAAGAATGAGGGAGAAGCCTACGCGGTTTTTTCCCGTAAGTTGCCCACTGTCATCGGGCGGGGAGAAGACAATGAAATCTCTCTCGATGACAACCGCTCATCCCGAAAGCACGCCCAGGTTGTCCTGGCCTGGGGGAACTGGTTGCTCCAGGACCTGGGGTCGTCCAACGGCACCCTCCTCAACGGGGAAAAGGTCGATAAGGCCCGGCTGACTGACCAGGCCACTGTCCAGGTAGGCAACACCCTGATGGAATTTGAGGAGCATGAGGATTTCCCCGCTCCACGCCGTGAAATCTATGGCTCGCAGCTGCTTGAAACGGCAAGGGAAGAAAGCGGGCTCTTTGTCTACAACGCCTACCAGGCAGCCCTGGACCGGCCGGTGCGGGTAGATCTTTTCGCCGCGGAGCAGCTTCCTTCCGGAGAGCTTCTCGAGACCTTGAAAAGTGCCGTAGAGACCGCCGCCGGCCTGAAACATGACCTGGTCCATGGAGTTATCACCTCAGATTTTTCCGACAGCTCGAAGAGCTACCTGGTCCAGAAATCCCATGGTGGGGTCCCTCTCGGGGATCAACTGGAAGACATCCTTGCCGAGCCTCTTGAAACAAGGCTTCAGCTCGTGGCCCAGCTGCTGGCGATCACCCTGGAAAAATGCAGCGCTGCGCCCGGAATCTGTGTCCCCCTGAGCCTCGACCAGCTCTACCTCCAGCCCACTGCAGACGGAGGGAAATCCCTCTCGGCCTCAGCCCTCGAGCTGCCGACGCTGCTGAGCGCACAAAACGGTTCACTCTGCCATCTCCCGGCCTATACCAACTTCCTTCCCCCGGAGTACTGCGAGGAAGAAAACGGCGAGCCCGGTGTGCCCGAGAAGTCCATGGCCTATTCCGCCGCTGCTGTTTCCTATTTATTGCTGACGGGCACTGCCGTCATGGGAGACGGAACTGCCAGGGAAATCCTCCAGAAGCACCAGGAGCTCAAACCGGCCGATGCCAGCCTTATCAATTCCAGCATTCCCGAAGAGCTCTCAGAGCTGCTCTCGCAGATGCTTGAGAAGGAACCCGCGAAAAGGCCCAGCGAGGCTGAGCTGATCGAGCCGGTGCTCACGGCCCTCGAGAACAACCGGGATGTCGTCGAGATCAAGGGGGACTTCAAGGAAGAGTCCTCTCCGGAAGAGATCATACCCGCTGAAAAAGCCGCGCCTCCCCCCGCCGCCACCGCCTCACCGGCCGCCAAGGCAGGGCCGGCTCCTTCCATCTCCCGGCCCCGGCTGGAAAGGAATCCCGGCCCAGGCCTCGGCAGGCAGCTGGCCAGCCTTCCTCTGTGGACGCTGCTGTGGGGAGGGCTCTTCTACGGCAGCTGGAAAGCATCCCACCTGCTCTTCAAGATTTTTATGCCCTGAGGCTGCTCTACTCCAGCAGAACACACTTGCCGTCATTCTGTCCGGCAAGGTCACGACAGAGCTGCTGCATGGTGGAGCCCGCCTGGGAGAAGCCGATGGTGTGAATCCGGGCCTTGCGGAAGCGGTTGCGGATCTTGGCAACCTGGAGAACGCGCGCCGGCGCGATCTTCTGGTTCTTGATGTCTCGCGGCGCCCCATCGGTCAGCAGGTAGATCGTATCGATATCGGGTATTTCGAAACCACGCGCAACAGCAAGGTCCGTTCGCGTAGCCCCCGACGGCCTCAGCCCCTTTACCCACTGGTAGGCTTTCTCCTTGTTACCCTTTGATGCCAGCACCAGTCCCGGCGTCGCAGCATGCTTGATGACCAGGTCGTCCTTCTGGGGAAGAGGCGGAGGTGAAGAACCGAAAAACCCGATCTGGTGGTTGAAGTTCATGATTCCGAAACGAACGTGGGAGGGCAATCCGGCAAGGGTCTTGAGCAGCTCGTGCTTCACCCTGGTAATCCGGGGAACCTGCTTTGACTTGATCCCGGGAGGCTTCTCGCTTCCTGTAGAGCCGTCCGGCTTGACGACCACCGTACGGCCTTTCGCCCCGGGTTCCTCCGGAGGGCGCCTCGGCTTCTGGATCACCGTGTCGGGGATCTTCATGCTGTCGGAGACATCGATAATGAAGAGGACACGGTCTGTATCCACCGTCACAGAGAAAAAGCTCGGCCGCTTGTACAACACCGTCCGGCTCTCTGTTTCCGGTTTCGCAACAGGCTTCTTCCCACCCTTGTGTCCCTTCCAGAACTTACGCCAGTCAGCAGAGACCTCGAACTTCTGGTCACTGAGGGTCTCCAGGGTTCGCTGAAGATCATAATAGACCCGGTCGCGCGGCTTGCGTTCCCGCCTGGCAAGCTCATCAATCAGCGACTCCATCGAAAGCTCCATGCTGTTGAGATCCCTGATCCAGCGAAGAGCGGTGAAGACAAGCTCCTTGCGAGAGCTGCGGAGCGCTCCGTGAAGCGCCTTCATCGCCTGGGGGTCATCGCTCCAGCGCTTCAGCACGGCAAGGAGGATAATCTTGGTCTTAACGTTGCGTCCCTTGTTCACCACCTCAAAGACCTCCTTGCGAATATTGGAGGACTCCACCGCGGCGATGGTCCGGCCGCCAAGGCGGTCAAGGTCATAGCTGTGGCCGCCGAGGGCATACTTGAGAATGAGCTTGTAGCCGCGGACCTCGTCAGTGGCAGCCAGCTCGTTAACCAGGCGCTGGGCAGTAACGAAGTCTTTTCCGAGGATCGCCTTCTTCAGCGAACTCTCCGCTGACTTCCAGCCACCCTTGGGCTCCTCTGAGTAGAGGCCGGACGGGAAAAAAGCCGCCGCCAGGAAAAGTGCCAGCAGGCAGAATACTGCCAGCCTTTTTGCCGGAGACGGATGCACCGGGAGCTGAATTGCTCGGAAGATTCTCATTTCGATATTCTACCCCAGGAACTCCCCGAATCTATCCCTCCAAGCGGCTGAAAAAAGGTTCTGCAGCAGCGGGGACTTAGCCGGAGAGGATCTCGCCTATGATCTCAGCTACCTTGCCGGGATTGGCCTTTCCACGGGTTTCCTTCATCACCTGCCCGACCAGGAAATTAACCGAGTTCTTCTTCCCGGCCCTGACATCCTCGACCGGTCCCGGATGCTCAGCCAGCACCTTCTCCACCTGCTCCCGGAGCATGGAATCATCGCTGATCTGCTCAAGGCCCAGCTCACTGATAATCTCCGCCACCGGCTTGTCGCTCTCAAGCAGCGGCTCAAGAACGTCCCTGGCCTTCTGCGAACTCACAACTCCATCATCAACAGCCTTCACCAGGTCGGCAAAGCGCTTCGGATCCAAACCCAGCGAGGAGATACCTGTCTTGCGGGAATTGGCCTCCTCCTTGAGAGCATTCAGAACCCAGTTGGCCACCGAGCGTGCCTGCGGATAAACCTCTACGCAGCGGTCAAAGAAAACCGCCGCCTCGTGATCGCGCACGAGAAGCTCAGCGGGATACGCCTCCAGCCCAAGCTCCCCGGTGTACCGTTCCAGGCGCTTGACCGGCAGCTCAGGAAGGCCGGAACGAACTTCTTCAATTTGATCGGCTGTAAAGGTGACGGGGGTAAGATCCGGCTCAGGGAAATACCGGTAGTCATGCTCAGCTTCCTTACCTCGCATCGAGCGGGTTTCATCCCTGTCGGGATCGTAGAGCCGGGTCTCCTGAACCACCTCCTCACCGCGCTCCTTGAGCTCGATCTGCCTGGCAATCTCGTAGTTGAGGGCTTTCTCGATAAAGTTGAAGGAGTTGAGGTTCTTGACCTCTGAACGGGTCTCGAGATGGTCGGCCCCCTTCGGGCGAATCGAGATGTTCACGTCACAGCGCAGCGACCCTTCCTCCATATTGCAATCGGAGACCCCGAGGTAGAGCATGATGAGCCTGAGGTTCCTGAGAAAGGCCCCGGCCTCGGCCGCCGAGGCAATGTCAGGCTCAGTCACAATCTCCAGCAGGGGAGTGCCCGCCCGGTTGAGATCGACAAAGCTGACTGGCCGGCCTGCAACATGGGTATTCTTTCCTGCATCTTCCTCAAGGTGAATCCGTGTCAAGCTGACCCCGGCCGGCTCTCCATCGAGCAGGAAATCGACACGGCCGCCAAGCCCCAGGGGCTGGTCAAACTGCGAGATCTGGTATCCCTTGGGCAGGTCGGGGTAGAAGTAATTCTTACGGTCAAACTTGGTGAACTCCCCCACCTCGCAGCCACAGGCCAGGACTGCGCGCAGGGACTGCTCAATCGCCTGGCGGTTGGCATAGGGAAGGGCTCCGGGCCAGCCCAGGCACACCGGGCAGACATTGGTGTTGGGATCCGCTCCAAACCTGTTCTCGCAACGGCAGAACATCTTTGTGCTGGTATTGAGCTGGACGTGAACCTCAAGGCCAATGACCGCCTCGTAGGCCGAATTCTCCAGGGGATCGAGCTTTTGTTCAGCGCACATATCAGGCCTCTCCCCCGCCAGCCCAGGCATTCACCTCCGGCGCCTGCAGATGATGGTCGGTCGCAGACTGGAAGGCATTGGCCAGCCGCAACACCACATCGTCCTCCATCTGCCGGCCGTAGATCTGCATCCCCACCGGAAGTCCCTCTCCAGAGAAACCGCAGGGCATACTGAGCGCCGGCAGAGAGGCCAGGTTGGCCGGAACGGTCAGCACATCGACCGCGTAGAGCTTCATCGGGTCGTCCATCCTCTCCCCGATGGGAAAGGCCGTTATCGGCGAGGTTGGGCAGATCACGGCATCCACCTCGCCCAGCGCTCTCTCGAAATCCTGCTGGATGAGCTTTCTGACCCTCAGGGCCTTGAGATAGAAGGCGTCGTAGTAGCCGGAGCTCAAAACAAAGGTGCCGATCATGATTCGTCTCTTGACCTCGGGGCCGAAACCCTCAGCCCGCGAGTTCTTATAGAGATCACCCAGGTCAGCAGCCTCCGAACGGTAGCCGAAATGAACTCCATCGTAGCGCGCCAGGTTGGAGCTCGCCTCGGCGGCCGACACCAGGACATAGGCCTGGTTGGCGTAGCGTGCATTGGGCAGGGAGACCTCCTTGACCTCTGCCCCCAGCCCCCTCAGGACCTCGATTCCCTGCTCCACGCGCTCACGCACCTCTGCCTCAACTCCTTCCGGGAAGAGCTCGGGGGCAAGGCCGATTCGCAGTCCGGAAATGTCACGCGAAGCGCTCTCCACGTAATCCTTCACCTCGACATCCCTGCTGGTGCAGTCCATCGAATCAACCCCTGCCATGGCCCCAAGAGCAAGAGCGCACTCAAGGGCCGAATGCTGCAGGGGACCGATCTGGTCAAGCGAGCTGGCAAAGGCAAGCAGTCCGTAGCGCGAGACCCTGCCATAGGTGGGCTTGAACCCGGTCACTCCACAGTAGGATGCCGGCTGGCGGATCGACCCCCCTGTATCGGAGCCGAGATGAAGCATTCCGCTGGTAGCGGAACAGAGAGCTGCCGCGCCGCCGCTGGAGCCCCCGGGGACATGGGTCGTCTTCCACGGGTTCCTGGTGACCTTGATCGATGAATTTTCTGTCGAGGAGCCCATGCCGAACTCATCAAGGTTGGTCTTTGCCACACAGATGGCGCCCGCCTCCCGCAACCGTCTCACCGCGGTCGCCTCGTAGGGAGAGACATGGTCCTCGATGATCCTGCTGGCTGCACTGGTGCGGCCGTGGAGAGTGCAGATATTGGACTTAACCGTAAAGGGAACCCCCGCCAGGGGCCCCGCATCTTCACCAGCCTCGAGCTTCCTGTCGATCTCGGCTGCCTGGGTGAGCGCCTCCTCCCGGAGGATATCAGTAGCAGCCTCGATCTGGGGATTGACCGCCTCCACCTGGCGAAGTGCCTCCTCGGCCGCTGCGGCGGCTGAGAGCTCTCCGGCTCGAATCCTGTCCCTGGTTTCTATGACTTTTTTGCTCACTGGCTCAGCTCTCAGAACTCTCCGCATCCCCGACAATCCGGGGGACCAGGAAATAGGGAGGCTCGCTCTCGGGAGCCGGCCTCATGGCCTGCTCGTTATCGAGCCCTGGCGCACCTTCATCGGGGCGCAGAACATTCGAGGTCTCACTGGTAAAGAGTGAAGGATCCACTCCCTCTGTATCCAGCTCCTGCAGCTCTCCTACATATTTGAGCACCTTCTCAAAATGATCCTTGAGACCACTGAGCTCCTCCGGGGTCAGGTTGAGACGCGCAAGGACAGCGATCCTCTCAACCAGCTCATCTGTTACTTCGATACTCATGTTTCCTGATTACTCCGGTCTGCTGCCCGGTATTGGAGACAATACTCCCGCCTTAAAGCGAAGCGACCATTTTATGCCCTCAATCGCCAAGTTCAAGCCAGTCAAAAAAACCTTCGCGCTCAAAGCTCAGCAACCACCCTGTCCCGAAAGATCTCGAAAAACGCGTGATAACCCGGATTCTTGAAGTCCCTGTAGGTCCACGGTAAGGACCTGTAGGCTCCGTCCCTGTACATCAGGGTGATCTCCTCCCAGATCCCTTCGCCACGGTAGATTCGATGCGAGTAGTCCTTCGTACTGCCGAGAATGATGCGGCAGTCATTGATAAGTCCCGGATCGATGTTCACCGGGCGTTCAACCGCGGCCGGACTCTCCTGTCTTATACGCCTCTCCATCTCGATAGCGCTGTGCTTTGCCGCCACCAGGGAGTCCTGCTCAACCCGCTTTTCGCAGACGAAGAACTGCCTGCAGAGGCCGGTCCCCATCGAGGCCTTGTAGCTCGCCGCATCGGGGAAATCGAAAACCTCGCTGACCCCCTGCGGATCGATCGGGCCGTAGCGGTCCTCAATCAGCAGGCGTGCCGCATCGAGATATTCCCGGCTGCAGCCGAATACCCCGAAAAACAGGTAGGCGAGGGTGTCCTTGTGCAAAAATCCTCTTTCTCCAACCGCAGCCCGGCCGGGAAACAACGCGAATTCCATCAACCGACAGGCAGCATTGTACGGCAGTGGAAGCTGCTTGAGAACTTAAGGGAACAATAAGGGCCCGCAAAAACCTCCCGGGGAAGCTAGGACGACCGGGCCACCGTGATCACATCGACCCGCTCTGCTCCCGCTTTCTTCAAGACCTTTGCACATTCGCCGACCGTTGAACCCGTCGTCAGCACATCGTCGACGATGACGACATGGGAAGGGACCCTGGCCCCGCGACGTATACAGAAGGCGCCGCGCAGGTTCACCAGGCGCGCCTTCCTGCCGAGCGCAGCCTGCCGGGGAGTTCTCCTGGTCTTGCGAAGAAGCTGCCCGAAAGGCCAGCGCCTGCGGGAAGCGAAAGCCTGCGCCAGGTGATCCCCTGGCGCTCCCCGGCGCAAGAGGCGGTCAAGACGGTGCCGCGGAACCGCACAGACCAGGGGACGGCCTGCTCCGGAAGCTGATGCTGCAGGGCCGCTCCCATAGCGCAAGAGAAGCTCGACCAGGAATACCAGGATGGCTTGCTCTCCGGAGTTCTTCCAGGCCAGCAGAATTTCTTTTCCGGTACCCTCGTAAACAAGAGAACAGCTCACCGAGTCCTGGTGCGGAAGGACTGACTCACAAGCCCCGCAAAGAACGCGGCGGGGTGCCAGGGAACCGCCGCTACCCAGGACCTCTGCAGACGCCAGGAGCTCACCGCAGCGAGAACAGGCCGGCCCCATCCGCACGAGTCCGGGCCGGCAGGATTCACAGATGGGAAAGGCTCCCCTGCCGGGCACAGAAACGCGGGGAGCCCCCAGGAGCTCATCGCAGCACAGGCAACGCAGGGGCGCCAGGAGGTCCAGCACTCCCACTGCAAGCCAGCACATCCTCCGCCACATGTAAGAAGCCCAGCCGGCTGCTGCCCGGACTGTTATCCGGGCCAGCTGCCTCAACCGCCGCGAATTCGCCTTCCGCCCCGGCTGCCCCGGGCCTATTCTTTTTTTCTCTTCTGCCGCCACAAGAGCTCCTTTCTTACCGGTTTCCCCGGGGGGAAAAACACCCCGGGCCCGGCGAATCGCGGCAGCCAGGGGTATTCTGGAGCCTGCAGGCGGCTATGCAAACTCTCCCCCGGGACCCGGCTCCTGTCTATTGCCTCGCCTTGATTGCCTGATACAATTCCCCTCCCGTGTTGATACACATGGCGGAGTAGCTCAGGTGGCTAGAGCGTCGGATTCATAACCCGAAGGTCGGCAGTTCAATTCTGCCCTCCGCTACCAGATTCAGGCCCGCCCGGCACTGCCGGGCGGGCTTTCCTTCTAACCGGGGCCTCTCAAGGGGCTAATAGCTCTTGGCTTCAAGCCATCCTGGACTAAACTGGATTCAGTAATGGCCGGGAAAATATGATCCGGACCGAATCCCTGTTTCCCGGCGCCGGAACCCTGAAGCCTGAAAATGCGCCTATGAAACCAATCAAGCCCCTCTCCAGGCTCAGCTGCCTGCTGCTGCCAGCCGGCCTTCTCATGGTGACGATGCTGGCCGCAGCTCCCCAATCCGAACAGGATTCCGAAAGGACCAGGCACGGACTGCAGGTGCTTTATGATTTTGCCTTATCGGCAGGGCCCGTGGTTAGAGACCGTTCCGGTGCGGGCAAGCCGGTCAACCTGACCATTGCCGGCAACAACTCTGTTCGCCGGGCGAGTGGGTCCCTCGAGATCCGCAAAAAGACCCTCGTACAATCAGGCAAAGAGGCCTCGCGCCTGGTCGAGTCCATCCGCCGGTCGGGGGCTGTCTCCATTGAAGCCTGGGTTCGCCCCGCAAACAAAAGCCTCGATGGCCCCGTCCGCATTGTCACCTTGTCGAGAGATTCGACCAACCGCAACTTCACCCTCGGCCAGGAAAAAGACCGCTATGTCCTGCGCCTGCGCACCACCAATACCAGCTCCAACGGGCTGCCCTCGCTGGACTCCAGCAATGGGAGCCTCACCCCCGCCCTAACTCACCTGGTCTATACCCGTGGGCGCGATGGCCTGGCCAGGATCTACATCAACGCTAAGAAAAACATCGAGCAGAGGATCGGGGGTGATCTCTCCAACTGGAACAGCTCCTACCGCCTGGCGCTGGGAGATGAGCTCTCGGGTGGACGCCCGTGGCTGGGCACCTACTACCTGGTGGCGGTATACAACCGTGCCCTGGCCCCGGTAGAGGTTCAACGGAACTTCAAGGCGGGACCTGGGGCAAAGACCGGCCCGGCACTTGCAGCGAAGAAAAAACAGGCCGCCGGAGAAAAGCTCTTTGACCGGCACATAGCCCCCCTGCTCTCCCGCCACTGCCTTGAGTGCCATGATGCCTCGAGCAGGAAAGGCAAACTCGACCTGTCCACAAGAGCTGCTGCTTTTTCCGGGGGTAAAAACGGCAAGGCCATCATCCCCGGCAAGCACGGAGACAGCCCGCTGTGGAAGCTTGTGGAATCCGGCAAGATGCCCAAAAAGCGCCAGGCGCTCTCAAAAGAAGAAAAGAGCAGGCTGAAGCAATGGATTGACTCAGGGGCCGTCTGGGCGGGCGAGGAGATCGACCCTCTCGCCCACGTCCGTGATAAACGAGCCGGGGGTACCTGGCTGCAGCGCCTCACAATCAGTGAATACATCGAAACCGTGCGGGACACTCTCGGAGTTGACCTTGAAAAGGAGGCCCACGAGATCCTGCCCAGGGACCGGCGGGCCGATGGATTCAGTAACACTGCCTACAATCTGACCGTCGACCTGAAGCACGTCGAATCCTACGCAAAGCTCGCCGGAATCATCGTCTCGAAGATGGACGTGATGAAGTTTGCGGCACGCTTCTCAAGGAAACAACGGCTCATCGACGACGACATGCGCGAGCTGATTGCAAAGATGGGCCACTGGGTGCTGCGCGGCCCCCTCGAAGAACGCGAGGTCGTCTCCTACCGTGGAATCTCCACCACGGTTGCCAGTGCAGGCGGAGACTACAGGGAATGCGTCGAGCTGATCCTGGAGGCGATGGTCCAATCACCCCGTTTCATCTACCGTGTTGAAAACCAGCGCGGCGATGGAGAGCTCTGGCCGGTGGGAGAATACGAGCTGGCATCACGCCTGAGCTATATCCTCTGGGGAAGCTCTCCGGACGAGGAGCTGCTGAAGGCGGCTGGAGCTGGAAAACTCTCGGACCGGAACTTCCTCGCTGCCCAGGCCCGCCGTATGCTGGCAAACCCGCGTGCCAGGAAACAGTCAGCCCGGTTTATCGAGGACTGGCTGAATCTTGAACGGCTCGACAATATGGCTCCGTCCAGGAAGCTCTTCCCCAACTGGGACCGGGCACTCGCACAGGACATGCGCAGGGAAACCATGGCGTTCTTCGATGAGGTGGTCTGGCAGAAGAGGCGCCCCTTCTGGGACCTGCTCAACGCCCAGGTCACCTTTGCCACGCCACGCCTGGCGAAACACTACGGTATTGAGCCCGGGGGCAAAGGCCTGGTCCGCTACGAGCTGTCCACGGTGCCGGGCCGGGGCGGCCTGCTGACACAGGGGAGCCTCCTGAGCATCGGTGGAGACGAGGCCTCGATGGTGACACGCGGGCTCTTTATCCTCACCGAGCTCCTTCGCAGCAGCGTGAAAGACCCTCCTCCCGGGACCGACACAACACCTGTTCCGGCCAGGCCTGGCCTGGCCAAGCGTGCTATCGCCGAGAAGAGAGTGGCCGATGCTTCCTGCGGCGGCTGCCACTCGAAATTCGAGCCATTGGCTTACGGTCTTGAAAAATATGACGGCCTTGGCTCGCGGCACGAAAAAGATGAGCACGGCAACACACTGCGTGAAGATGGGGAGATCAGCCTGCCTGGAAGCGGCAAGACCCTGGGCTACCGAACAACCGCGGAGCTCATGGATCTGCTGGCCGGAAATGAACGGGTCCGGGAAACCCTCGCCTGGAAGCTCGCCCAATTCTCTCTCGGCAGGCCCCTGCTTGGAGCCGACAGGCGAAGCATCGGCGGCATCTACGCAAGCGCAAAAGAGAAAGGTGGGACCTACCAGGACCTGATGACTGCACTTATCTTGAGTGATCTGGTAACATCCACTCGTACGGAGACCAACTGATGAAACAGAAACGCCTCAGCAGACGCACGATCCTGCGTGGACTGGGCAGTGTCACTATCGGCCTGCCGCTGCTGGAGGAGATGCTCTCTCCCCCGGCGGCCTTCGCCCACCCCCGCGAAATCCCGGTGAGAGCCTTCAATGTGTTTTTCGGGCTGGGGATCCCCGCCCCGCTGCAGACCGAGGGCTTCGATGGGGTTCTCGAGCCCCTCAAGCCGCTGAGCGACAAGCTCCTCATCATGCGCGACATCGACCAGGTCCGCTGCGATGAAAAAGGAATCAACGCCCACTTTGACGGTGCCTCGGGAGCCTTTACCGCCGAAGCACCCAATGGTGAAGCCCGCTCGGGGGGGCCTTCCATCGACCAGGTAATTCGAAGGGGTCATTATCCAAAGGGACTGCCACCGGGCATGGTACCCACCCTGATTGGCGGCACCTTCTTCCGGCGCAGCCGCGTCAGCCGCTTTGTCCACAGCTACAACCCGGATGGAAGCGTCGCGGCGACGATCCAGGAAAAGCCCCGCGCTCTCTTCGAGAGAGTCTTCGGTGCAATCTCTGCTGAAAAGGGCTCTGACGCCCGGCGCCTGCATCTCAAGCGCAGCGTCCTGGATTCGGTGGTCTCCCAGTACAAGTACTACACCGGCGACAGCTCTCCCCTTGGCTCAGCGTCCCGGGCACGTGTGGCCGACCACCTTGACCGCATACGGGAATACGAGCAGCGCGCCTACAGGATGCAGACCACCAACCCGAGAGCTCCCGCTCTTCCGGCAAGGTCGAAGCTGAAGCATGGGGGAGAGGCGGATCCCGGCGGCGAGGGGATTGATATCACCCTCGATGAGCTGATCCCCGAGTGGCGCCTGATGGCGGATCTCTACGCACTGGCCATCCAATGCGACCGAACCCGCTTTGGCTCCGTGACCTTCCTCGCAGCGGGTGAGCGGATACGGCTCAAGGGAGATTATCAATACGGCGGAAGGAAGATCTTCCAGTTCGATGATGCAGCCCAGCACCGGCGCTCCGGGTCCGGAGGTTGCAGCCACGAATGGTGGCACCAGTTCAACCCGGAGAAGAAAAACGAGCAGCTGCGGGCTCATGCCCATATGAAAATGCGCGAGGTGGCCTACTTCCTTCAGCAGCTCGACAACAAGGATTCCATGGAGGCCAACGGCCGGAGCATCCTGGAGAACAGCCTCATCACCATCTCCACCGAATCAGGTGACGGCCGTCACTCGAACGTGAAGCGCGAGCTCTCGGGCGTGTTCCATGCCATCACCTCGGCCAACGGCCGCTTCAAGACCGGCGGCATCATGGATGTCGGAGCCGAGGGCATTGACCTCTACAATACGCTCCTTGAGGGAATGAAGGTTCCAGGGCGCATCGGCCCCGCCGGGCGGGAGGCGCGGCCTGTAGACCGAATCCGCGCCTGATCCTGCCGCTGGCCTGGGCCTTCCGCTGCTGGCTTCCTCTCAGGGGCCGGTCGACTCGAGCTGTAGATCCAGGAAGATGTCACTCGATCCCTGCTTATTGTTGACGAGCACAGAGACCACGTTTCCATCCTGCTTGAGAAGCCCGGCGGCGATCTCGACAGTCCTGTTCCAGTAGGTCGCCTCGTGGTCGCCATCTTCCTTGTCGACCTGTTTGCCGTTGATCCAGACCGTTGCTGAATCATCAGAAGCCACCTGCAACCTGAACTTGCTCTTGGAGTCGATCAGCTTCTTGTCGACCGCGAATTTCCTGCGGAACAGAACCGGCTGGCCCTGCAGGCTGAGAGTGGTTCCCTTCTTCTGGGCGATGCTCGGCTCTCCGTAACCGATCGGGGTCTTCCCGGCGGTCCATTTGCCGTCATCGAAAGCAAGCTTGAGCCAGTCCTCTCCCTTGATAGCGCTTGCGGCGCTAAACTTCCAGCCGGCGCTGGACTGGGCAATCACCACTGAGGGCTTGGCGGCCGGCTTAGCGGCCGGCTTGGCGGGTGGCTTGGCAGCAGGCTCCGCCTTTTTAGCCGCAACCAGGCCACGGTTGATCCCGATACCGGGAAGCGCCTTCTCGATGGATGCGACACCCGCATCGGTAACAGCCGTCTGCCAGAGATAGAGCTTCTTGAGCCCCTTCAGCGCTGAGATGTGCGCCACGGCCTTGTCATCCACCTTCGTCCCGTAGAGATTCAGATAACTCAGCCTCTTCAATGGCTTCAGGTGAGCCAGGCCCGAACCGTCAATTCCTGTCAACTCCAGGTGAAGACGGGTGAGGTTCTCAAGCCCGGAGAGGCTGGCCAGTCCGCCATCGCTGATCTTCGACCGGCTGAGATTGATCTCCGTCACGGACTTCGCTCCCTTCAAAACCGCAAGCTGGGCATCCCCGGTCTTGTCGGCGGCGGCGCGAAAGCTGACCGTTACCAGGTTGGTATCCTGGGCCAGCCTCATCGTCCGGCCACCGGCCTTTTCAATAGCGGCCACCAGGGCTGCCGGCATTTCAGCTACCTTGATAACATTGGCACCCTTTGCACCGGAGCCGGCCGTCACTCCTGCCGGCCACTTGGCTCCCTGGTCAATCCAGCGAGCGATGGCCGCGATCTCAGATTTCTTGAGAGGGCCTCCCTCCGGCGGCATGATGTCATCGTCATCAGCGCCAAGAGAGATCCGTTTCAGCAGGAGACTGGCGGCGGCCTTTCCCGGCTCAACCGCCTTGCCGTTCTTGCCCCCCTTGAGCAGATCCGCCTGCGTGTGGAGCCTCAGCTTGGCCTTTGCTTTTTTCTCTCCGTGGCATTTGAGGCAGTTCGCCTTAAGAACCGGCAGCACCTCTTTGGAAAAATCGACATCC
Organism: uncultured Planctomycetia bacterium; assembly: GCA_964615885.1. GTDB lineage: Bacteria > Planctomycetota > UBA8108 > UBA8108 > UBA8108 > UBA8108. Next base: position 22,944 of record CAZTRG010000066.1, read on the forward strand.
TGGGCCAGCACAGCCGGACTGGCAGCTGTCAGAAGGCTGAGAAAAACGGCTGAAAGAAAGACACAGGGCCTCGATTCAAACTTGAATTGCATTACCGGGTTCATCAGATGAAGTTTCCTCATGTCAGGGTGCTCCGCGATGGCTGATCGCGATAATTGAAGTTCATTCCTCGACAGACTTGCCCCCAATAATAGCCCCTTCCCGCCACTCAGGACCATAGTGTTTCGCCGTAAACACATGATACCATGCCGCTTCAATTTTAACCGGCTGCCCCCTCCACTCCAGCATCGGGGCTTACCTACAGGTTGAACATACATGAAGATCAGTAAAATCCACGTCCACCACGCCAACCGCTCCATCTGGGGTCACCTTGCCGAGCGCGAGAAGACCCTGCCGCTGGTGACACCACTCGATATCTATACCGACTTCAAAGAGACCAGGGGCTCCTGGTTCTGGGATTCCGGCATGGCTGTCATCCAGATCGAAACCGACGATGGGCTCATCGGCACCGGCTGGTGTGAGGATGGCTGCAGCGCGGTTCGACCGATCGTTGAGAACCATCTCTGCCGGCTGCTGATCGACCAGGATCCCCTCGAGATCGAGAGCCTCTGGGACCGTCTCTTCCGGGCGACCCTGCCCTACGGCAGAAAGGGAACCGTCCTGCAGGTCATCAGCGCCATCGACATTGCCCTCTGGGACCTCAAGGGAATCGCCACCGGCAAGCCTGTCTACGAGCTGCTCGGAGGCCCTGTCTCGGAATCGGTTCCGGTCTACGCCTCGGCACTGCACCCCGTCGGGCACGACAAGGTACAGGATGAAGCCAGGGCTTACGTAGCCGAGGGCTACCGCTCGATGAAGATGCGCTTTCCCTACGGGCCGGGAGATGGTGAAAAGGGAATGGACGAGAACGAGGCCCATATCGCCAACGCTCGTGAGGCCGTTGGGCCCGACATTGACCTGATGGCCGATGCCTACATGGGGTGGAACCTCGAATACGCCACGAAGATGTGTAAAAGACTCGAACCCTACGGTCTCGCGTGGGTCGAGGAACCGCTGATTCCCGACGACCTCGATGGCTACGCACAGCTACGCAAGGAGACCTCCATCCCGATCTCCGGAGGTGAACACGAATACACCCTGTTCGGCTTCCGCGACATCATCAGCAAAGGAGCCATGGATATTATCCAGCCCGACCTGCGCAGATGCGGCGGATTCACCGAGGGGCAGAGAATTGCTGCCCTGGCGGCAGAGAGCGGTGTAACCCTGATCCCACATGCCTACGGGATCACCCACCTGCACTTCGCCCTGGCGAATAAGAACATACCGATGATCGAGTACTTCCCGATGCCCTGCTGGGATTCGCTGCCGGATGCAGAGGTCGAGCCCATCTTCCACGGTGAGCCGCAGCCGGAAAACGGCCGGGTTCATGTCGAGCCGAGACCGGGGCTCGGAGTCGAGGTCAACGAAAAGATCTTCAGCTGATGATCTCTTCGAGTGTTCTCCCGCCGATGTCGGTCAGGCGTCTGTTGCGCCCCGCGTAGCGGTAGGTCAGGCGCTCATCCTCGAGCCCCATGAGGTCGAGGATCGTAGCGTGCACATCACGCATATGGATCGGCTCGCCGACCGAGCGCAGGCTGAACTCGTCGGTCTCTCCCGCCTTCGTACCACCCTTGACGTCGCCTCCGGCCATCCACATGCAGAGAGCGTAGGAGTTGTGCTCCCGGCCCGGCTTGCCGCCAAGGCCGCCGTTGCGGAAGGGCGTCCGGCCCATCTCAGAAGCCCAGACCACCAGGGTCTCCTCCAGGAGTCCACGCTGCTTGAGATCTGAGAGAAGCCCCGAGATCGGCTTATCCACCTCACGGCTGTGGCGAATCATTCCGCCCTTCACATCTCCATGGTCATCCCAGCTGTAGCCTCCGATCTGGACACCATGAACCAGGAGGCTGTAACGAACTCCTCGCTCAACCAGCCGGCGGGCCAGCAGGCACTGGCGGCCGAAACCGGCAGTATGTCCCTGGTCCAGGCCGTAGAGCTCTCGAGTCGAGGCCGTCTCACGGGAGATATCAACGATCTCCGGCGCCTCCATCTGCATCCTGAAAGCCAGCTCATAGGAGCTGATTCGCGCTTCCAGTTCACTGTCAGCAGACCTGCCCTCAAGATGCATGCGGTTCATCCACTTGAGGGCATCGAACTCTTTGCGCTGCTGCACGGCGCTGACCCCGGCCGGCCTCTTGAGGTTCAGGATCGGTACCCCCGTCGGTCTCAGGAGAGTTCCCTGGTAGGCAGCAGGAAGATAACCGTTGCTCCAGACCGCCGCTCCATTTGTCGGAGCTCCCCGGGGATCCTGGATGACAACGTAGCTGGGCATATTCTGGTTCGGACTGCCGAGACCATAGCTCACCCAGGAACCGACAGAGGGACTCCCGGGAAACTGGTCCCCGGTGGTCACGTGAAGCGTTGATGGGCCATGGTTCTGGTTGTCGGTCTTGATGCCATGAATGAAGGCAAGGTCGTCAACATGATTTGCCAGGTGTGGAAAGCGGTCGGAGATGTGCTTTCCGGACTGGCCGTAACGCTGAAACTTAAAGGGGCTCCCTACGGTGGCATGAGGAAAAGACAGGCGCCCCTGGAGCTCTCCGGAAATTTCAGGGATTCTCGAGAGGGGCTTGCCGTGCAGCTTGTTGAGAACAGGCTTGTATTCGAAGGAGTCCATCTGGCTGACCCCACCACCGAAGAACATGAAGATGCAGTGCTTCGCCTTGCGCTGCATATGCGGCAACCTGACCTCGAGCGGGTTCACCCGTACGTCCGCCTTCAGGTCAGCAGCCAGCGCCCCACCGAGAGCGAGAGCGCCGAAACCGTTGAAAGATTTCGACAGAAAGTCCCTGCGCGAAACATCACCGAAACGCTCAGGATGGGAGGTGTTCTCTGTCATGGTCTGCTCAATCGACGTAGATAAACTCACTGGTATTGAATAATACCCGGCAGAGCGCAATAAGGGAACCTTTGCCGGATTCATCCGCTGAGTTCCTCAGCAGCTCAAGCATCCTCGTTTTCTCGACATCCGTGGGGGGACGCGCGAAGGCCATCAGGAAGGCCTTCTCGACCTGTTTCGCAGGATCATCTCCGGCTGCCTCCCGTACTCTCTGAGCAAAGAATCCTGCCTCCCGCGAGACAAAATCCCCATTGTACATGGCAAGAGACTGAAGCGGCGTCACAGAACTGCGCCGCTGGTCACGTGAGGTGTCACAGACGGTTGAATCAAAAGACTGCAGGAAGGGCATATTCAGGGTGCGCTGCTGGTAAATATAGATGCTGCGCTTGCTGCCCGCAACACCTCCCTGGGTATCCCATTTGCTCTTGTCCCACTTGACCGCCTCCTCGATCGAGCCCGGAAGAGGAGGGAAGATCGGCAGGCCGAATTGTTCCGGGTTGAGTCTTCCGCTCACGCTGAGGACAGTATCACGAACCGCCTCGGCCTCAAGCCTCCTGCGGTTGAAACGCCAGAGCAGGGTGTTTTCAGGATCAGCCAGGAGTCCCTTGCCATCGCTGCTGACAGACGACTGGCGGTAGGTGCTCGAATTACAGATCAGCCTGTGAACCGCCTTGATTCTCCAGCTGCCCTTGACGAAGCGGTGTGCAAGCCAGTCAAGGAGTTCAGGATTCGCCGGGCCACCGCTGAGCTTGCCGAAATCGCTTGGCGTAGCAACGATGCCCCTGCCGAAGTGCCAGTACCAGAGCCTGTTCACCAGCACCCGGGCGGTCAGGGGATTCCTGTCACTGGCGATCCAGTTGGCCAGCGTCATCCTCCGGCTCCGGGTCGGCCAGCGCTTGAAGGGATCGAGGCGTATCTTCGCCGGCTCATCGTTTCCTGTTATACAGCTGAGGAAGCCGGGCTTGACCGACTCTCCAGGGTTGTCGTATTCACCCCGGATCATGACGTGGGTGGTCGGCACACCCGGCTCATAGGGTGGGCCGTAGGAATGCCGCAAAGACATTGCCACGGGCTTCAGCCTCTTGAGGTGCTGCTTGACAAACTTGTCCCTGGTACGCAGGTAGCGGTAGCGGTAGCGCTCCTCAGGGGTAAACAAACCGTTTGAGAAATCCCCGATGAGATGATCGATGGAGCGGCCACGGGAGGCGGCCGGATTGATCGCGGTGGCGATATAGCACCCGCCGCCGCCCACCTCG
>CAZTRG010000067.1:0-5997 GCA_964615885.1 uncultured Planctomycetia bacterium
GTGTGTTTTCGAATCTTCCGGCCGCACGACTGCCCGGCCGAGGATGTTCATATTCGAGTAGCCGCGCCGGGGGGAGAAGTAGGCGGCCTTGTACCATTCATTCTCGCTCGCCAGGGCGAAGCGTGCTTTTTTCTCGCGAGCACCGGCGCTCTTCCTGCCGCTGAAGGTGTAGGCTCCGCTCTCCGTTGTTGCTGCACCCTGCTTTCCGCTGGGACGGCCATTGTGAAGCCAGTTGCAGAAACGCAGAGTGTCATACCAGCTGACGAAGTTCACTGTTTTCGAGGCCTGCTCCGTCCTGACCCGGTAGGTGTATTCTCCCGGTGAACCCAGGCGAACGCTGCCTCCCTCAGGACGCTCCTGCATGTCGGGGTTGAAGAGACCCGCAGGGTCGCTGGCAGCCACCGCGTTCAGGAAGACGGCGTATTGCTCGTTGCTGACCCGGCCTGTGCTGATCTCGTAGGCAGAATCGACACTTCCGAAGACACCACGTCCGTAGAAGTTCTTATCCGGCTTGTTGTCCGGGTCGCCGATCTTGACGAAGCTCATAAAGGGCTCCGCTTGAGAGGGCTCCCGGCTCGCGCCGCCTGCCGCCTGTTTTTTCGCCGCGCCGCCGCTCGAGCGGCCCTTGAAGTCCAGGCCGGTCAGTGGCAGGGGAGTATTCCAGAAGATCGTCTTGTCTTCGGGCGGGCGGTTGAAGAAGTGCCACTCGGCGAAGGCAAGAATCTTCTCCCAGTCATCCCTGGTGAAGGAGTGCCCGCCGTGGCGGTAGGTGATCGCATTTTTCTCAGGCACGCCGAGGAACCGGAAGGCTTCCTGTGCCGCCATCGAGGAGACCTGGGTTCCGAGCGGATTGGCGAAGAGGTCCTCGAAGGCTTCATTGCTGATGCCAGCGCGTGGCGCGACCAGCGCCTTGACGAAGTGCTGGTCAAAGGGCAGGTACTCTTCCCTTTCACCAAACCACTGGATTCGCTCATGGTACCACCAGGGCTTGTCATTCATGCCGAGGGTCTCGGCGCCGGGGCCGAGAACCCGGTAGCAGCCCGAGCCTCCAGCCCCTGACTGGTTGGGGATCGCCATTGCGAAGCGCTCATCGAGCGCCGCGGTCAGCAGCGCCATCTTTCCGCCGCGTGAGTGCCCCGTGGTGGCGATGCGTTCGAGGTCGATGTCGTTCCGGGTCTCGAGATAGTCGACCAGGCGCATTGCTCCCCAGGCCCAGACCGACAGGGTTGCCCAGTCGTAGCCGGGGTAGGCCTGCTGGGCGGGCCCGGCGAAGTCCTTGCGGTCGGGGTCGAGGTCACTGCGGGCGTATTCGATGAAGATGTAGCCCTTGTCGAGAAACATCGGCACGTTCTGGTTCCGGCCGAGGCGGCCGGCTTCGCAGAGGATCACCGGCCGGCGGCCGGGATTCTTCGGCAGGTTCAGGAGGATGCGCATGCGCAGTTTTTTTTTCGAGTCAATTAGCAGGGTCATCAGCTCCATGCTTCCCTTGCCGCTGGGGTGGGGGCGGCGCTCGATGCCGGTGGCGGTGACGGAATCCGGCCGTGGCGGGATGCGACCATACTGGTAGTACAGCAGCAGCTGCTTCATCTCCTCGCGCCGTCTCTCCCAATCGGCTTTCGTCTTGACCTTGCTGCCATCGGCGAAGGTAAAGAGATCGGGAAGCTCCAGCGAGGGTTGCAGTGATTCCGGTGATGCTGGAGGCTTCCATTCCTCAGCAGTCGCCTGGTCTGTAAGTCCGGGTCCGAGGAGGAGACTTGCCAGGATAAGGCTGCCCAGGGTTCCAGCCCTCAGGGAGCCAGGAAGGAGAAAGAGTTTTTCGTTCAGCAATATTTTCACTTCTTCCCGGGGTAATTGAGCTTCAGGAAGGCCTCCTCCAGAAGTTTGCGGTTCTCAGCGGCACCCCCGGTGATCTTTTTGAGCGGGCGCTTTTCCATGGGGTCGGCACGAAGGTCAAAGTACCGGCCATCCTTGTAGAGCTTGTACTGCCTGGTCCGCACCCACGCCTTGCCGCCTCTGCTTTCGGAGAAGGCATAGGAGCGTGCGCGGCGGAGGGGGGATTGAAACAGGGTTCTGCTGAAGCTGATGCCATCTATTTTCCGGACCAGCTTTGCGCCGCCGAGCTCCGCCAGCGTTGGCAACCAGTCGCTGAAATCCACCAGCGCATCACCCTTGCTGCCGGCCTTGATCTTCCCGGGCCAATTCGCGATGAGCGGAACGTTGGTGCCGATATCCCGCAAGCTTCCCTTGCCACCAGGCACGCGCTGGCCATTGCGCACCGAGTAGACCTTTTCATGTTCGTATTTGCGCTTGGCAATATGCCGCAGCTTGGAGCGTACGGCGGTGCCGTTGTCGCCGGTAAAAAAGATCACGGTGTTGTCGCGCAGGCCGAGCTTCTCAATCCTCGCCACCAGCTTGCCTGTCATGAGGTCCATACTCTCGATCATCTCGCCATAATCCATCCAGCGATCCTTCCCCGGAACATAGGGCACCTGGGTGGGAAGGTCATCGGTCACGTCATGGGCCAGTGCCATCGAGTAGTAGGCGAAAAAGGGCTGCTTCGCCTTGCTGCTTCGCTCCATGAAATCGCCGAGAAACTCTACGTATAAATCCGGACCATACTTTCCCCTGGTGTCACTTCGCACCCGGCCGTTCTGGTAGATCATTGGTTCGTGAAAGCGTGCACCTTCGTGCCAGCCGAAGACGCTCCATTCGTCAAAGCCCATGCGTGCAGGCTGGCCGGTGTCATTCTTCATCAGGCACAATTGCCATTTTCCGGCGACGGCTGTGCGATAGCCTGCTTGCTTGAGCACCGCTGCGAGAGATTGTGCTTCCTCAGCCCTGGGAAAGGTTCCCCATTTCGACTTCAGCCGAAATGGATACTTGCCGGTCATCAGGCAGACACGTGTGGGGTGGCACACCGGCATGCTGAAGCAGTGGTCAAAGCGCATCCCGCCTGCAGCCAGGGCGTCGATGTTTGGCGTCTTCCAGCGCTCGCCGCCGTAGGCGCCGATGGGTTCGCAGCCAACGTCATCGGCCATGATCAAGACAATGTTTGGCTGGGCCGAAGCTGCCTGCAGCGTCACGGCACTCAGCAGGATGGTGAGCAGGATTCGTTTCATGGCTGGTTGCCCATCGAGATGTTTTTATTTGTTCCCCTAGGGGGAAGTCCTCTCCAGTTCTACGACAAGCTCGATGTTCTTTCCATCCCCGACCTGCAGGTCCAGGGATGCCGGGCGATGTTTCGGGGCCGTGATCTCGAGCTCGTAATTGCCCGGCAGCAGGCTGGGAGACTTGAAGAAGCCCTCGGCATTGAGGCGCAGTCCCTGGCCGCGCTTCTGCTTGTCGAGGTCTTTGAGCTCTACCTCTGCTCCCTTCACCACCTTCCCGGTTGCAAGGGAAACCACCTGGCCACTGATCCTGCCGTATTGCTGGAGGGTGAGGGTTACCTCGCTGCCGGAATCGATCATGCGCGAATGGCGCAGGTAGCCCTTGCTCTGGACAGTGACCAGGTAAGACCCTTCGCCGAGGGTTCCGATTCGAAAGCGGCCCTGTGGATCGCTGCGGTCGCTGGCATTCTCCTTCTGTCCAAGCTCAGGCCTGTTCCTGAAGGCCTTGACGAGCGAGCCTTCAACCGGCTCTCCTCGGCCGTTGCGTACGACTCCGGAGATCGCCAGCTCCGGCTCCAGCTCGAAGGTTTCTTCAAAGGCCTTGTTGCCGGCAACCCTCAGTAATTTTGTCGCATGGCGGGTGCCGTTGATTCCGCCTGCGCGCAGGGAGTAGGTGTTGTCCTTGAGACCTCCGAAGATGGTCTTTCCCGCGGAGTCGGCTTTCTGGGTTCCAATCATGGCCCAGGGGTGTTTTTTCCCGCCGACAAAACGCCACAGGGAGATGTTCTCTGTGGGCCGGGGGGCCTGGTCGGGCCCCAGGAGGAGGACCCCGATCCGGTTGCCCGGTGACAGCTCGATGTTGAAATTCTCGCGCTCTTGCCCGGAGCCAAGTTTGAAGGGCTCACTCTGAAAGTTGATGTAGTCGAGGTGCTCGACCAGCAGCTCCAGGGGCAAGCCGAAGTGAATATTTCTGAATTCAAAGAGACCTCCAGGGCCGGTGAGTACCCTGGCCGGTTCTTCCTTCAGGCCGGAGTTCTTCTTTCTGCCGGCCCTGCCTGTTTTGCGCAAGCTCACAGCGGCTCCGGTGACCGGTTTGCCATCGCCGGCAGTGATCCTCCCTCCCAGGGAGGCAAGAGGCTGGAGGGAAAAATTGATCTCCAGGGACGGCAGGTCCTTGGGAAGAGTGATATTTTTCCCGGTAATCCCGAGGAAACCATCGGCCTTGACCAGGTCGAAATACCCGGCTGAGCCGGGAAGGAGGCCGGCTAGCTCATAGCGCCCTCCGGAGTCTGATTTCAGCACGCGCTGGTCTCCGCCATAGAGCAGCACCAGCTGGGCCCCGGCGACTGCAGAGCCATCGGCCGCCGAGCTGACCTTACCGCTGAGGAGAACCGTGGGTACCTGCGCAGGTTCTCCAGGGGGTACAGCTTCGGGTTCGGGTTCGGGATCGCTGGGAGCAGGCGGTGCAGTTTTCTGCGGTTCAGGGGGGGCGATTTTCTTTTCCCCGGCAATCTTTGCGGGAGGTGTTTCGGGAGCAGCCTCTTTCGCCGGGGAAGGGGCTTTCGGTTCGCCGATCGCTGCAGTCTTCTCCGGTTTGTTGTTTTTCTCCGGCTTCCCGGGTTTCTTACCGGAGAACATCGCCCAGCCCAGCAAAACAAGGATAGCGACGGAGAGAATGGAAGAGCTTGTGTTTTTCTGCACGTATCCCGGGGCTCCAGCCGGAAGAGTTCGTTGTTGGAGATCCGTGGCGAGGCCGCCGGCCGGTCTCGGTGTCTCCGGGTGCCTTTCTCAGGCAGGGTTATTTAAACCCGCAATTTCTGATTACTCCAGAGCTATACCCCGGGGTGGCTTGCGGGCAGGCAGAGGTCTACCTACAATGACAGGGCTGGTGGAGTTCATTACCAGGTAGAGGAAACAGGATATGCAGAAGTTGATTTGTCTCGTTGCTTTTATTGCCGGGCTGTTTGCCGCGGCTCCGGTTGTCAGCCAGGTTCATTACCACAAGGATGGCAGGCCCTGGTCGGTCAAGGCCAGGAAAGGCCCGGATGCCCCCGCCGGGGGCTGGTACTACAACCTCGGCATCACGGGGCTGCGGGCGATCCTTGTTGAGAAGGAGCCCACCCAGCTCCTGGTCAAGTACGTATTCGATGGAACCCCGGCCCACGGCAAGGTCAAGCCGGGTGACCTGCTCATCGGCGCTAACGGCAGGAAATTCGTCACACCGCATCGCAATGGCTACAGTGTCGAGGTCTTCGGGGGGGCGGGGCCCTTACGTGATATAGGCCTGGCCATCGAGGAGAGCCAGGGGCGCAAGCTTCGCGGCAAGTTGAGCCTCGCGGTGCTGCGCGATGGGAAGACCAGGAAAGAGACCCTGGACCTCGGTACCGCCAACGGAACCTACGGAAAGAAATTCCCATCGGACTGCAAGAAGTCGAGCCGGCTTCGAAAGAAGCTCTGCGAATTTATCGCCGGCCAGCAGCGTGAGGATGGATCCTGGGGCCATCCGCATATCAACACCTTCTCGGCCCTGGCCCTGCTTGCAAGCGGCGAGAGCAGCTACCTGCCGCTGGTGAAGAAGAACGCCGAGTTTCATGCCCGCACCACCAAGGCCAAGGACCGGTCATCCCTCATCAACTGGCGCTACATGGCAGCCGGCATCGTCATGGGGGAGTACTATCTCCGTACAAAGGAAAAGTGGGTCCTTCCCGAGCTCAAGGAGGTCTATCAATTCCTGCTTTCCTCTCAATACACCGACCTGTCCCAGGTGACCGAATCGGCTAAGAAACGAAAGCTTCCCCGGCGAGAGGGACAGGCTCTCGGGGGCTGGGGCCACAACCCCGGCTTCGAGGGCTACGGTCCGATCGCCATGGTTACCGGCCAGGGCGCGCTG